>CAYPZY010000067.1:0-10601 GCA_964415155.1 uncultured Bdellovibrionales bacterium | reverse complement strand
CTTTGCGAAAAGCAGGATCAGTGATTGAATGACCTAAATACTCTTTGTTGATGTCGTCGGTTCTGGTGAAGTGAATGAGCATGCCAAAGAAAATCATTCCCACGACATGAATATTAAGATCAGCACGTAAAAATTGCTTTTGCTGAGCTAGTAGTAAAAAAGATTTGAGATTCTCAAAAACCTTAACAAAAGTATCACGGAAGATGTCGTGACTTAAGACGCTACGGTTTTCGCATTCGCGATGAACGATTCTCATCGCGTAGGGATCTTGAACGTAAGATTCAAGAACTTCGTCGATAAATAAGCTAAGCCTTGCGCGCACATCCTCGAGAGAAACAGGCTCGATTAAAATTCTTTCTGAAAAAGTAAGACGTTGTTTACCAAAACGTTGTAAACAAGCGCGATAAAGACCCTCTTTACCATCGAAATAATAATTGATGAGACTCACATTCACGCGAGCCCCTTCCGCAATATCTTTTACTGAAACGCCATCATACCCGTGTTGCGCAAATAACTTTTCAGCAGCCTCGATCAAAAGATCTTCGGCATCTCCACGGGCAGCTTGGCTTCTTTTTTCAGAATCTAAAATATTCAAACCTTTGAATCTCCAGCTACAAACCGATTAAAAAAGTTTTTCACCCAGGCACCGAAGCGATCAATGTACGAAAAGGCTGCGGGTACCACTAAAAGAGTCAAAAACGTCGAACTGATCAAGCCCCCGATAATCGCAACCCCCATGCTCGTGCGCTGCCGCGAAGCTTCGTTCAAGCCAATGGCAATAGGTAACATGCCCGCGATTAACGCAAAACTTGTCATTAATATGGGTCTTAATCGAATTTTACCTGCTTGTAAAATAGCGTCTCGTCTGTTTACGCCTTGGGCCAGCATGTGATTGGCATAATCAACAAGTAAAATGGAGTTCTTGGTGGCCACCCCAAGTAATAATATACAGCCAATCATGGAAAAAATATCAAGTGACTTGCCGGTAATAAACAACGCGTAGAAAGCACCACAGAGAGCGAGAGGTAAAACTAACATAATTGTAAATGGTGTAATGAACGATTCATAGAGACTCGCTAACACCAGATAAATAAAAATAATTCCCAACAGTAATGCGTTGGCCATATTCTTTTGCAGTTCTTGGAAGTTCTCCGCTTGACCAAAATAACGGTAACTAATACCCGGTGGGGGCTTTAGATCGGTCACGAACATATTGTTAATATCCTGAATAGCACCACCCATTCCAGGACCATTGGGGGCGATATCCGCAGAAATTCCAATGTAACGATTACGATTTTCACGATTAATAACTGCAGGACCGGTTTTCTCACCCGGCGAAGCAATCTCTGTCATTCGAATCAAACGATTATTAATGTTTGGAACTAAAACCTTATTCACACGCTCTTTTAATTTGCGTTGATTTTCAGAAGAACGGACGCGAATTTTATACTCGAGGCCCTCTTCGCGAAATACCGCTGGCGTCGCGCCTTCCACCAGAGTTCTAAGTTCAATACCGGCCATTTTAGTAGAAACGCCCAGCATCTCGGCTTTTTGCGGATCAATAACAAATTGAAATTCTGGTTTGCCGGGTTTACTTCCGTACTCAACATCTTTAAAGGCGGGATGATTTTTTAGACGCTCGAAAACTTTTTTTGCAAACTCATCAAGAACAACAAGATCACTACCAGAAATATTAAGGTTAAAAGGTCGTGCGCCCATGCCGGCATTATCGATATCTCCGACGATAGGATTGGCGTACTGAAATTGCTTTAATTGACCGCGAAGTTTTTCTTTCATCTCCGACGTATTCATCGAGCGTTGCTTCATTGGTACTAAGCCCACAAAAAAAGTAGCGACGTTGGACTCTAAACTTCGATTACCGATAATCAATTGCGAGGTAAGAACCTCTTTGTTGGAACGAATCACTTCATCAACTTGTTTAGCAACACCATACATGCCTTCGATGCTCGTTCCAGGTGGCATTTCTAAATTAACTCCGAATTCGCCGACATCTTGGGCTGGCAAAAACGTTTTTGGCACAAAGGCAAGGATGAGAATACCTGCAACAAAAATACCAAAAGCGCCTAACAAAATTGTTTTAGGCCAAGTCAAAACGAACTCAAGAGTGCCACCATACCATTCGACAAGTTTATCCTGGAATTTTGAAAACGCTCTTGTTGAGCGACCAACGGTAGAATCCCACAGAGAGCCAAAAAATCCCGGTTTGCTAGTGGATTTTGCGTGCACGCGACCAGCAAGGTAGGCAGACATCATCGGTGCCATAGTGAGTGAATCGAAGAGACTGATAATAAGCGCGAAACAAACGGTCAACCCGAATTGTTTAAAGAACTGCCCCACTACGCCTTCAAGAAAACCAATAGGACCAAACACCGCAATAACCGTCGCGGTGGTCGCAAGGACCGCCAAAACCACTTCCGTCGCTCCCTCGAGGGCAGCTTTTGCCGGAGGACTACCAAGTTCCATGTGGCGAAAAATGTTTTCCCGCACCACAATCGCATCATCCACCAGCAGTCCCACCGATAGACTTAGCGCTAATAAACTCATGATATTTACAGAAAACCCTGCAAAGGCCATCAAGACGAAAGCGCCTAACAAAGAGTTGGGAAGTGCCATACTTGTGATAAATGTCGAACGGGCATTTCCTAAGAAATAAAACACGACAATAATGGTAAGAAGAATTCCAAAGAAAATAGACTCACGCACGTCTACTATGTTTGCGTAAATAAAACGAGCATGATCGCGAAGAATGGTCAGTTTGATTTTACGCGGATCATTTTTAAAACTCTCATTGAGTTTTTCAACGCGGTCTTTGACTGACTCTACCACCGCCACCGTGTTGGAGCCGGTTTGACGAAAAACCTGTAAGATAATGGCCGCCTCACCGTTAAGATATGCACGCGAGGTTTCGTCCTCCAAAGTGTCTACAACTTTCCCTAAATCCTTTACTCGTACCGCTGTTTCATTAGCGAAAAAGCTCACGACAGTGGATTCTATCTCTTTAACCGAGCGAAATTCCGCAAGTGTGCGGTAAACTAATTCTTGTTTGTCTTCGCTAACCCGGCCAGCAGGAACATTTTCTCCAGCTGCGCGAATTCTATCCGCCACTTGCGAGGCGGAAATTTGATATTCAGCTAATTTGTCCTGATCGAGTTGAACTTGGATTTCGCGCTTTCTACCGCCGACGACTTCAACGAGACCCACGTGGTCCACCTGCTGAATACGCGGCCTGAGTTGTTCACTCGCCAGATCGTAAATCTTGCTAGGCTCCATTTCAGCGCTAATGCCGATGGCAACAACCGGTTGATCTGAGGGATCGATCCGGCGAATTGTCGAATCCTCAATATCCTCAGGAAGTTTTCTGGCAACGGAGGCAATACGATCGCGAACTTGTTGTTCCGCATATTTAATATCCGTTTTGGAGTTGAACTCGACGATGATAGTGCTGACACCCTCTGTATTAATAGAACGCAGGTTTTTTACGCCAGAGATACTACTCAGTTCGTCCTCGATAACTTTTGAAACTAAAGTTTCAACCTCTTTGGGACCGGCGCCGGGATATGCCGTTGTAACAAGAACAATCGGGAAGGTAATGTCAGGATAGATATCGATCGGTAGCTTCTTCAAAGAAGTGTAACCGACCACGATTAGTAAAATAAAAACACAAGTAATAAAGATGGGTCTTTTAATCGATGTACTGATCAAACTCATTTCAACCTACTTTGCTGAACCGACTTTAACTAATTGATCTCTAGCTGCCATATATTCTTGAAGTACGTAGTAGTAATCTGAGACCGCTGCACTTTTAAGTGAAACGGTTGCATAGTATGTATTGTAATCCTGAATAAGTTCCGCAGTGCTGATTCTTCCCACTCGGAAATTGCGCTCTTGTTCTTTAATAGCCCGCTCCCAATGCTCGCTTGCTTCCATGGCAGCCTTGGCGACGAGAAATTTAGCCTTTACATCACGAAGAGTTCGTTCCATTCGATCAAGTTCTTCGTCTTTGATCTTTTCGAAGTTATTTAACGCTTCATTGTATAGAACGGATTTATTAGCATAGGTTCCCTGTGCTAGGTTTGAATCGAATTTCATATTGAATTCAAGGCCAACAAAACTGCGGTAATGTTCCCCTGAAGACATATCAGAATTCGCCGCGTCCGCGGTAGGCTCAACACCGTTAACCGTCGATTGCCCCACCAAATCTAAAGTCGGCCAAGTTTCCTTACGAGCGGCCTCTTTTTCCTCTTTGGCATTTTCAACATTGATAGCGGCCCCCCTTACTTTGCGAAGGGTTTCCAACTTCTTATCTTCCCTTACCACTGGCGCTTCGGGAAGATTTTTCGGCAAAACAAAGACCACATCTTCTGAAGGTGGCAGACTTAACAATAAAAACAACTGATCTAATAAGTTCAGATAATCAACAGACGCTGATTTGACGTCGCGTTCTTTATTCGCCAGTTCCGCTTTAGCTTTCGTGTACTCGGCGCGCTCCGACAGACCTTGACGATTTTTTCGCTCCAATGTTTTCACTAAAACAGTGTACTTTTCGCGCGCGTCCAGACTTCTTTTTAAAGTTTCTTTTGCTTTAAAAGCCATCCAATAAGTGTTCACACTCTTAAGGATGAGATCTTCTAAAGACTCTTCTCTATCCATACTAGCTTTGGAGAAATTGCGCTCAGCCACAGTCAGTTTAGCCCGATCTGACAAACCAAAAAAGTTTCCTAACAGATTCTGGCGGATAGTTATTCCAGCTTGATCTTGAACTGTGTTTGGCAGACGGCCAATACTATTGGCAAAAGTACTAAGAATACTGTTTACCATCGTCCTTGAATATTCCAGATCAAACTTAGTGCCTGTTGAAAACTTCTTACTAAGCCCTAACTTCCACACTAAGTTTCTATCTTCAACGTTATTAAATCCTGTCAAAGACTCAAGACGATTGATTTCCCAACCAACAGTCGAAGTAAGACCCCAATCAAAATTTGAGAGCGCCGTATCGAGTGGTAGCTCTAAACGCTGATAGGCATAATCAATATTTTTTTTATCTTTTCCAGATTTTAAAATTTGATCAACGACATCTTGAACACTAAGTTGCTTTACTTCTGCGGTTGCGATGGCTCCGTAGAATAGCGATAGAAAAAGAACTAGAGCCCTGAGGTTGTAAGTCATGTTGCCTTCCTTGAAACAAACTAACAATTCTAAAAGCGATAGCCTAAACCGGCTTGCAATTTTTCCTGACTATCATAGTTAACAATACCTAACAGGTCTTTGTATAGTGCAAACTTGAGATATCCACCGATAGAGTTGGTCCAACCTTTGTGAGACCAATCAGCGCTCCCTTCAGGGTGTGACTGCATTGTTTGCACCCACCCCACAGTTGGCGCCACCCCAACGATCAACCAATTGCCCACGATAGCCTTTTCCAAGAAGGGTTTAAAATTTATCGCCATATGACGTAGTTTGATTTGTTCGTAAGTATAGCCACTACTAAGATTAAGTGAATATTGCGTTTCTCCGTAAGAAAAAACTGGTCCATACCCAAGCAACCAATCACCAAATACGGGCGCGGTCCATTGAATGCCGACGGAAAAAAGTGGAAATTCCGGGAGATTTGCTAAATTGAAATCCTCATTGGCGCCAACCCGTGCAAGCCCCAACAATTGATGCTTTGAAAGCAAAAACGACATCTCTAGATTATTAATGGGAACTAACCGATTAGGCGTTTCGATTTCGACAGTGAGCTTTTGCACTTCGCTAGGTTCTTGCGATAAAGTTCTTTGTGATTTTGGCTTGGCAGCCAGTTCCTTTTCGGCCGTTCTTCTTAAAACATCGTCTGCAACGAGTTTTGCCTGCACATTAAAGGCGCAAAGCCATCCCATTAAGATGATAATGAAAGACATCGCCCTTTCTTTCGATTTTTTCTGCGTTCGCTTTTGGAAGACCAAAAACACCCCAGGCCCCCGAGTAAAAAGGTAAATATTATAAATACCTTAGACAATATGTAACAAAAGTTAAATTTTGTTTCAAGAATTTTAAATTTTCGATTAAAAGATTGCTTATTAACGGAGCGCTCATGAAATCTCACTTTTTCCATTTTATTTCAATAGTTTTTGCATTTTTTTTGATCAGTTGCGGTAATGATGTACCTTCAACCGAATATGACGAGAGAAAAGAACGTCAGGACATCGAAAAACTTGCCGCCGAACTTTCACCTTTGACAGGCGTTTACACCGGCCTTGTTACCAACGAAAGCGATGGCGCCGATCCCTTCCCTGTTGAACTCACGCTAACTTTAGCCCATGAGCCTATAGGTACCAATGAAAACGGGCGTATTAAGATTGTACCGCGTCTACGCGTGCGTTTTCGTCGTCTTGATTTTCCCACTGACGCTTCGACAGAAAAAAATCTTCTGGTGAGATACGACAAAGTGACCGGGTCCATTTACATGTTCCCGCCGCAAATTGGCACAACTTCACCAATACCGGGAAGCACCGATTTGAACACGGTGAACGTTTACGGCTACCTTAAAGGGGATGAAATCAACGGCACTATCAATTTTGCTCGCGGACGTGAAGGAAAAATCTCCGTGCGAAAAAAAAGAAAGTAAATCTTTATGTTAAAAAATATTTTTCAAATTACTCTTGCCGCGACTCTTTTGATGGCTTGTCAAAAAAAAGATAATCCGCCTTACAATACGGAAAAGAAGAATACACCGCCACCGCCCCAACAAGAACCACGCACCAACGAAGTAAAAAAGAAATTCGATCGCTTTGTTTGTACCTCTGGCGAAACCTCATCAAGCCTTAGTAGTTTTCGATCTGAAGCAAGCCCAACAGTATACGCTAGCACAACACTAATGAGTGACCCTGAAAATGATCGGTTTTATTTACTCAATATTCGCGAGCCACAAATTCTTAAATCAGTTGATGATAAGGATTTGCTAATGGTGTTAAGAGCGCAAACCTATAGCAGCAAAAATCGGTCGTCACTGCTTTGGCAAGAAAATTACTACTTAGCGCAGTTAAATATCGTGGAAAGAAAGTCGAAGACCACTCGCATCGCTCCTGCAGTCGTCCTGGCGCCAGCACTTCTTCAAGCTGCTGCCAATAGAGGTGTGCAAGTTTCGACCGCCGCTTATTGGCAACAGAAGAATTGGCTACTTTTATCCTCACAAGTAGAAGATAAATCGGTTTACAGTTGGTACGATGTTAATCAGAAGAAGTTTGTTTCGACGTTGGCCATCGACTCTCAGATGTATGTCAACCCGCACATTCACTACCCGTGGCTAATTTTAGATCGTTTCGATCGTGGCTCTAACTCTTTCGAAAAAACTATTTTTCACTTTTCTGAAAGCGGCGAAGTTCAAACCGTAATGAGCACCAATTCTGCTACTGAGGGCAGTTCTTTTGGTTATGCCCTGGTAAGAAATTCTGTTGTTTGGCTGCAAGAAAACGGCAATGATGTTTTCTTAAAAAGGTACGATCTCAACTCCGATAGAATGCAAATAGTTAAAGTAAAAAAGCAAAGTGAAGAAAAAATCTTTCCTGCTTTGTCTTTGCGCGAGGATCAAGTACTGTTGGCCTTCGAAGGTAATGATGCCAAAGTGAGCTACTTTGCTCTGGCGCAAGTCGATTTTTCTAAAGATCACTTTGAAGTTACTAAGAAAGTTCCCTACCCTCTTGAAGCTCGCCGAGCGAGTTCAACGGCACAAGTCCTAACGGTGGGATTTTTAATGAACGAAGATAATTCCCTTTTTGGCCAGTTCTATTCTGAGGACGGCAAACGTCGTCTCTTAAGATGGGACGGTAGTGAGTCGTGGCTACCCGTTACCAAGTCAGCATGCAATCAATTCAGCTTCTTAAGCCGAGGTCACTAATGAAATTAGCAAAATTTTTCTTATCTATTCTTATTCCAATTTCCGTTCAGGCAGCATCGACTCCTGCGTCAACGGAGCAAAAGACTAATCCTCCGATAGTTATTAATCCCTCTTCTTTGCGAGAGCTTGTCTTAAATAGCGGTCTTAGTATTCTTGAAGCAGTCAACAGAGTGCATGTTGCGAAAGAGAACGTGGCGCTGGCTCGTACTCGACTACTTCCTTCGGTTAGTTTAGGGATGATAGCATCTGCGATGGCAAATCCGGCGTTTCTAATTGGCAGTGTCGAGTATACACTTCCTTTTCTAATTCCTTCAAAGTGGTTTGACTTGGCGGAAGCAAAGAAACTCTCGAAGGCGGAGAAGGAGGCATTTCTTACCTCCGAATTAAATCTTTACGCTTCTTATTATTCTATCTATCTCTCTATCATTAACGACATTAAGACCCGAGACTTTTTAGCGGAAGCTTTAAAGGACGCCATTCTTATTGAGCATTTGGTCGAGAGAAATATTGAAGACGGTCGAGCCACTGAGAACGATCTCAATAGTGCTCGCGCCCAAACCGCGCATGCAATGGCGCAACTGAATAGCACTAACGAACTGATTGTCGAAGAAATTTCACAGCTTCGAAAGGCCTTGAATCAACCTCTCGAACAGGCGTTTGACTTTGACTACAAACCAACGCCGTCATCGTCGTTAGAATTGCAATCATTGAATGAAGCCTATCAAGTCGCCGTTAGTCGAGCGCCTGAAGTTTCGCAGATCAATTGGCTCTTAGAGGCAACCGTCAGTGAGAAATGGAGCAAAATATTTGCGTTTATTTCCAGTTTCTCGGTAAGCTCAGGTACCTTTGGTGGAAGACCGACGGGAACCTCCAGTTCCGTGACGGGTTTAAGCTCTCCTGTGGAAAATAACTTTGCGTTTTCTGGTCAGTCATCTAGTAGTCATGGGATGTTCACTTTTAGTTTCGAATACTTTCCAAACATCAGTTTAACAAATCGCCATCGTGAACAAATTCAGATTCGTCAGCAGGACCTACTGCGTGAGATCCAAAGATTAACGGAGTCGACGCTCGGCAAATTTCAATACATCTCAAATCGTTTCGACGTCACAAGCCGGAGCAGAAATTTGCTGCAAACGGTTTTCGTTAATGAGCAAAAAAAGTACTCTATTGGTGAAGCCAGTCTAAATGATTTACTTGAAATCAATACTCGTCTCAGAGAAGCGGGACTCAACCAACTTCGCGCCGAAACGGACTTACAATTAGTTCGCGTATCTCTTCATCGTCTTGCGCGTACCGATGAGTTTGCAAACTTTAAGGGTTGCGAGGCCTTACCGGCACCCGGCGAACAAGTCGACAAATTCCACTGGCCTTGGGAAGATAAACCTCAGGGAAATATTTGCGATACCGACGCCGTTAAAAAGCGTTTTGGCAACTAACGAACATCTCGAACTAAAAGCTTGAGATTCTGTTGGAGCAAATCAAGATCTATCGGTAGGTAGCTCAACAACTCCTTTAGTTCTTGACCCGCATGGTTTGAGACGTCAACTTTTGCCAACTCTTTAAGAGCCTCGTCTCTGTTGGCGATCAGCGTTTGGAAATCCTTTAAAATCTCTTCGTGACTAAATTTCGGAAGAGGGCCGAAGGTATCAACGTCATTCGTTGTATCTTGCGCTAAGGTGTCCATAAATTGATTTATGGACAAACCTGAAAGCTTGGAATACTTATCGGGTAAAACCGAAAATTGTTCGGTAAAATAGGTTTTTAACGGCGCACTCAGTTCTACTTTCGCTAGAATACCCGCTAGTTTTTCGCCGACACCTCTAAAAATGTTCATCATTTTACCAAATGAAAATACTGACGAAATCAGAAAGTTTAGTGAATTCAGTCGCTTTAGCAAAGCTTCATCACTCTCGGAGCCAATAACATAGTTCAATATATATTTTGAACCGTCTTTAAGAGGGTTTGGAGCAAAGACCAGCCCAAATTGAATATCCTTGTTTGGTTTATGAATTACCAAGAAGTTACCATTTTTTAGTGAATAGATTATGGCTTCACCGGCAACTGTCGCAGCTCTCGCGGTCTCATTATCTCGACCTTGATTGCGACGTAATGTCAGCAGAGCACCGTTCTGCATGGCTCCTAAGGAGATATTGATTCCGGTGATAAAGGGAATTGGCAATGCTCGTATTTCATTTTTATCAACGATGTTTTCGCGAAAGAAGGTATTGTACATGACAAAGTAAGTGTCTTTCTCGTCTGCTTCGCGCACCTCAAGATTTGCAGCCAAAACAAATTTCATAAATTTTTGCGTGGTAGTACTTTCCGCGCCTTTAAAAAACTCCTCAGCTTTACTTCCTAGGACGCCTTTAATTTCCTCTCTCCAAGCCGCATGTTTTTGCAAATTACTGAGACCTAGCTGGCGAACTATCTCTGTCCAATAAATCTTTCCGCTGGCAGCGATGGGAGCGGCAGTCTTATCTTCCTTACTTACAGCGGGCGCACTATTACCACTACTTTGAATGGCAGAAGTCACTTGCGCTGGCGCTGACGCCGAAGTGTTTGATGGTGATTCTTTTCCGCCCGCGCTAGCACCTTGATGAGACACTTCTTTAATCTCGTTAGGTTCCTTATAAGATTTGGTGTGAGCTTCGCGATTGAGACGAATCTGCTCTAGGCGATCCATGTCGGTGCCTCTGTCACATCCGAT
>CAYPZY010000066.1:0-10612 GCA_964415155.1 uncultured Bdellovibrionales bacterium | reverse complement strand
TGAGAGCGATAGAGCAGCAAGAAAGTGTTTCACTGTTTTAGTTTTAATTTTATTTTTTGCGGCTTTTGCTGAGAAGTCTTAGAATTTCTAAATACAGCCATATTAAAGTGACTAAGAGGCCAAAAGCTGAATACCATTCCATGAATTTTGGCGCACCCTGTTCCGCGCCTTTTTCGATAAAATCAAAATCCAAAACTAAGTTTAAAGCAGCGATTACCGTTATAAAAACGGAAGCAGCGATTCCCACCGGCCCATTTTCGTGAATGAACGGCACCGAAATGCCAAAAAATCGCAAAATGAAATCGAGTAAGTAGACGATGGCGATGCCACCAGTCGCGGCGATAACTCCGAGTTTAAAGTTTTCAGTGGCGCGTATAATTTGTGATTTGTAGGCGATGAGTAATGCCAAAAAAGTACCGAGCGTGCAGAGTACCGCTTGCATGACAATACCTGGATAGCTGGCTTCAAAAAGAGCGGAAAGGGCGCCAAGGGCTAAGCCCTCAAGAACGGCATAGACCGGAGCAAGAAGCGGAGCAGTGGTTTGCTTTAAGCTAATAATGATCGATAAAATAAAAGCAGCGATAATGACGGGAATATACCAAGAAGGAATTATTGGGTACGATTCGGCATTCCAACCAGACGGGTATGCCTGCGACCAAGAAAAATAGGCGGTAAGTATGACAATGAAAATCAAAGCAAAACTTTTGTTTACGGTTCCCTGAATTGTCATCCGCGCAGTGCTAACGGTTCGGTATTGCGAAAAGGTCTTATCTGATAATGCTGGGTTGGCTGTTCTCATATCTTTTTATGGTAATGGTATTTTTAAAAATGACAAGCTAAAGCGATTCTAGAAGCCTCAGCAGTTCTTCGCGGAAAGGCTGCGCTTTATCTCTGTCCTGAATGACAAGTCGTTTGTCAATAGCGGTTTCATCAGTCAAAGGCTTTGCTGATAAACCATTAAACCGCGTTTGCAAATCCTTTAGCTGAGTCGCATTTTTTTTTAAAAGTTTATTTTCAAACATCATTGTCAGGCCACGTATCACTTCGCTGACAGGAGTCATTCCTTCGACCGTTAGAAGGGATTTTAATTTCAAAATAATTATGGCGCTCAAAGTTTGCTTCTGTTTGTCTTTCCATTCATCATTGCGCGCCAACTTGCCGACAGCATCAACAAATAGCGAGGCGGTGCAGGCTATTTCTTTTTCAATCGCTAAAAACGGTTGCGCAAAATATTTATCATTTTTTATCTGCAGGGTCCTCTGTCTAAGCTCAACAATTTCTTGAGGAACAATCTCAACGTCATTGAGAAATTTCAACACGTCTTCGAACTTATCGGCATCAGTAATACGGTCGATATAAGGCGCTCGGCAGTTTTGTGTCGTTTCCCCTACAGACGAAATATAGTCACGAACTGCATCAATAATTTTTTGGTCGTGCCGATTTGGTGAACTCCACAAGAGAAAACCAGCGCTGCCAAAAATGGCCACACAGATTACCAAAATGACTTTTTGAATCCTGGTCAGTAAGTGAAAAGGCACCGGCGCTCCTAACAATAATCCCTAATATAGCAGCTACAAAACTTTACTGCCACTCTTGCGGCAAGTTGAGCTCAAAATTAGAGCACTTAAATTGAGCAAACAAAATATATTTAATTAGCTGCAATATTGAGCACCACATTTATCCAGCCTAATTCCTCCGCACCGCTCAATATTCCTTGTCTTCTATTAATTCTTTCGGCAAAACAACTAAGTGTTTTTCAGCTGCAAAATTACCCACTCGGTCATGGTTTATTTACAGCATCAAGGTTACGATTTAGAGCCTCTGCTAGAAACCATTGATACCCCAAAAGAATTTCTGGAAGATCCGTCTTATTGGATTGATGGGCATAAGATCGAAACATTTTTGCAAGAGGCCGATAAGCAATTTTCTCAAGGCACGAAAAGTATCATAACAGTTGTGGGCCATAATTGTGCCACCCTTCGTTCGTGGGGTGTTCTTGATAGCGTTTTGCGCATGATGAAACAGCCTGAAGATATGTATTCGCAGCCACAGAGATTTCTCTCTTACTTTATTTCTCCAGCACCACCGATTGGCGACAGTGTCAGAAAGGGCAACGCGGTTTCCTTTTCCATTCCCATGGCGCATGATCAGTACCCACTGACCTCGTTATTTATCAAATCAGCGCTTGAAGGACTGCCCATGTACGTCGATGCTCCGCAGGCAACCGTTAAATGGCGGGGGACGAAAATTGAAATTCTCTGGTCTAAAGATCAAGTGGCGCTCTTTCCTGATGAACAGATGGAAAGACACATCAGTCCTGATTTCATGCACTCATTGGAGATGGTGATCGAGAAAACGCAAAAAGAAGTTGAGCGCAAAAACAAAGAGATCCTTCTTAAAGACAAAGAGATTAAAGAGTTAAAAGAAAAATTAAGTCTGCCGCGTGAAGAAGAGCCTGTTATCGATGACGCGATCCCTGACCATCATAAGTTAGCGCAGATTATTCCGAGTGCGGTGCGATTAAGAGGTAATATTTTGCGGCTTTCTGACTACTTAGTTAGAGCGCAACAAATTGTGACTTTGCTCATCAGCCAATACAAAGGCAATGTAGCTCTTCAGAAGGCGCTTCATCGCCTAGACTGGGAAGTTCTCGTTCGCGAATTTCCTAAAGTGGTGCAGGCTTCTGACGAGGAGTTGCATTACGTTCGTTCAATTATTGAAAAAGTTCAGCAATCGCTGCCGGCGACGATTCAAACGGAAAACAAGACTCCCGTAGATCTTAACGAGTTGGTTGAAAATGCTCTAGGAACTCTCAAACCAATGATTCCCGAAAAGGTCAAAATTGAACGCCAGTTGAGCCTGCATCAGAAGGTGAGTGCCTTTCCAAAAGTTTTAGAAGCAGCACTAACCAATATCCTTTCTTACTCAATTTGTTCTCTAGACGGTAAGGGAGAATTGCGGATTTCGACCCGGCCTTCAGGCGATCATGCCAAACTAGAAATTGAATCAGGACAAGATCGTAAAGGAGCTGACCTGGTGATATCACCACAGCTTGGTTTTAAACTAAGAGAAGCAAAAGCGATTCTACGCAAACACAACGCCAAGATGACCATTTCTAACCGACCTGGCCAAGGCGCTATCTATTCCATCGACTTACCCGTTAGTTAGAAAGGCAACCCAATGGCAAAAATTAAATCTGTTAAAGCACGTGAGATTTTGGATAGTCGTGGTAACCCGACGGTTGAAGTCGAGGTCGTTTTAGATAACGCTATTACAACTCGCGCCGCCGTTCCTTCTGGAGCTTCAACTGGAACTCATGAAGCTCACGAACTTCGTGACAACGACAAAAAAAGATATCTCGGTAAAGGTGTAAAAACGGCTGTTAAAAATGTTTGTGACTTAATTGCACCGAAACTAATTGGTTTGGACCCGAAACAGCAGCAACATATTGACTCGCTACTATTGCAATTGGATGGCACAGAAGTAAAAAAGAATTTGGGGGCCAATGCTATTTTGGGCGTGTCTTTAGCTGTCGCTCGTGCCGCGGCCGCGAGCTCTGGTGTTCCTCTGTACCGTTATTTAAATGACAAGAGCTCTTACAAAATTCCCGTGCCACTGATGAACATCTTAAACGGCGGGGCACATGCTAACAACGGTCTGAATGTTCAAGAGTTTATGATTGTTCCCACAGGCGGTAGTAACTTCGCGGAAGCTTTACGCGCTGGCGCTGAAGTATTTCATGCTCTTAAAAAGATTCTTAATGGTAAAGGTTTTTCAACGGCGGTAGGTGACGAGGGCGGATTTGCTCCCCAACTTAAAAATAATCGCCATGCTCTTGAGCTTATTGCCGAAGCTGTAGCGGCAGCGGGCTATCAGCTTGGTCGAGACATTTTGCTCGCCCTTGATGTGGCTGCCAGCGAGTTTTTTAAAGAAGGCCATTATCAGTGGGAGGGTAAGGCTTTAACCGCGCAAGAAATGGGTGCAGTCTATAGCCAGTGGGCCAAAGACTTTCCTATCGCGAGCATTGAGGATGGTTTTGCTGAGGACGATTGGGATGGCTGGATTCAGTTTACAAAAGCCGAAGGCAAACGGATGCAGATTGTTGGCGATGACCTCTTTGTTACTAACCCGAAAAGGCTTTCCGATGGCATTAAGCGAGGAGCCGCAAATGCACTTTTGGTGAAGGTCAATCAAATCGGCTCGCTGACCGAGACCATCTCGGCGGTACGTCTGGCTCAAGAGCATTCTTATGCAACGATCATGTCCCATCGCAGTGGTGAAACTGAAGACAACATCATTGCTGATCTGGCTGTTGCTTTGGATTGTCAGCAAATTAAAACCGGCAGCCTCTGTCGCTCCGACCGAATCGCTAAATACAATCAGCTTTTGCGCATCGAAGAAGAGTTGGGCAGCAAAAGTTCTTATTGGGGAAAAAGCGCTTTTCGAGCTCACTCCTAGTCGCTGGTCCGGTAGTTTCGATCACCTACTATTGCTATACTGATTTCATGATCAAGTTCGTGGTCGATCTATTTTATTCTCCCATCAAAATTTTTTGGATCTGTCTGGGAATTATCATTTTTGTCATTGTTAGTGACGGCAGTCTTTTTCGGCTATGGAACCTTTATCAAGACCAGAAACGGATCGCCCAGAATTTAGAGAAATTGGATACTGACTTCAAAGTTCTTGATAATCAGTTTCAAAAAGCCAACGATCCTGAATTCCTTGAACACCAAGCGCGTAACCGACTTGACCTTGCCAGTGAAGACGAATTGATTTTCGTTTTCTCAGATAATTAATTTTTTGTAGGACTTGCTTTTACAAAATATCTTCCTAATAATTAAATTATGGTGTCTGGAAAAATAAAGTGGTTTAACGAACTAAGTGGTCACGGATTCATCCAATTACAGGGTGGCAAAGACGTTTATGTTCACTACACCGCCTTCCAGGAACGTGACGAGAATGTCTTCAATTCTGGCACTCTGGTCCGTTTTGATCTGATTGAAACAGAGCAGGGACCCGAAGCTTACAATGTCGAGATTCTAAAAGAAACTGGCACTTAACGAATCCCGCCTTGATTTTCCTAAAAATCCGTTTAGAACTTTGGCGATGAAAACATTGTATCTCGTTGATGTTAGCTCGATGTACTTTAGAGCCTACTACGCCATTCGCCCTCTTCACACTTCCAAAGGTTTGCCCACCAATGCTCTATTTGGTTTTTTATCGATGGTGGTTAAGCTTTTAAAAGATCTAAAGCCTGACTATGTGGCGTTTTGTTTTGATCGACAAGAGGTTTCATTTCGCAAAGAGATTTTTAAAGATTACAAAGCTAATCGCAGTGAAATGCCGGAAGATCTAAAACCGCAGGTTCCTTACATCAGTAAATTATCAAAGGCGTTGGGGATCGCGTGTTTGGATAAGGCCGGCTACGAGGCTGATGATATTATCGGTACCTTAGCTCACCAGGCACGAGAGAAGGGTGTTGAAGTCGTCATTGTCAGTGGCGACAAAGATTTTGCCCAGTTGATTGGTCCCAATGTTTCTATGTTGGATACTTTAAAGGACGTCAAATACGATCCCGCTAAAGTTGTCGAAAAGTGGGGAGTAGCACCTGAACAGTTCATCGATTATTTGGCTCTTGTTGGCGACAGTAGCGATAATATTCCGGGCGTTCGCGGCGTAGGACCAAAAGGCGCGCAGAAATTATTAGCGGAATATCAGAGTCTTTCCGCTATTTATGAGCATCTGGCCGACATTAAAAATAAGGGCTTAGCTAGTAAGCTCGCCGAAAACAAAGAAATGGCGTTTTTGTCGCGTAAGTTGGTCACCATCGAAACTAATGTGGAATTGCCTAAGCAAATTGAAGATCTAAAAATTCAGGAAATAAAGCGTGATGACTTAACCACTTTACTGGAGGAGTTGGAGTTCACCTCATTTTTGCGAAGTCTCCTTGGTAACAATAATTCGCTCCCAATAAAAACCAAAGAAATCCCCAAAGTAGAGATCAAACAAGCAAGTCAGGTATTTGAAACTCTTAGTGAGCAATCCGCTGACAGTTCTGCACTTGAAAAGCTTATAAATCCCGGTCAGCTGGTGTGGGGAATCAGCGCCCCTCGTGGTTTATATCTGGGATTGGAAGACAAAGTTTTTAAGCTGGAGGGCGATCCTCATCAAGTCGGTAAAGTTTTGTCGGAAAAAAAAGTTAAGTGGGCGGGATACGACGTCAAGAAATTCTGGCACGAGATCTGCCCTGAATCACCTGAGGCGGGAAATGATTTGATGCTCTCCGAATATCTGTTAAAAGGGGGCAAAGTTGAAGGGTTTGAAAGTCTCTATCAGCACCATGTCGGGCAAAAGTTTCCCGATCTCGCTGGAGGTTCCGACTACTATTTGGGACTGCAAAAGATTTCTGCGAATCTCAATCATGAGCTGGAACAAAAAAAACTACAAGCCATTTTAAGGACGATTGATTTACCACTCGTGGCTGTTCTCTATTCCATGGAAAAGCGCGGAATTCTTGTCGACACGAAAGAGCTAAGCTCCCAAAGTACCTCTTTGGCTTCTGAATTGAAAAAGTTAGAGCAAGAGATTATTGAAGAAGTCGGTATACCTTTCAACCTTGGCAGTCCTAAGCAGTTAGCCGACGTCCTATTCAATAAATTGAAAATTCCGCCAGTTAAAAAAACTAAGACGGGTTTTTCGACGGACAGTGATGTTTTGGAAAAACTATCGAAAGATTACCCTGTCTGCAAAAAATTAATTGAACACCGCGAAGTTGCTAAATTGAAATCCACCTATGTGGATACACTTCCCCAACTCATAAACCCTGAAACAAAAAGACTTCACACTCATTTCAATCAAGTGGGAACTGCTACAGGTCGCTTATCAAGTCACGATCCAAATTTGCAGAATATTCCAATTCGTACAAGTCGCGGCACTAAAATTCGTCGCACTTTTATTTCCGATAAAGGTTGTGAATTTATTTCCTCAGATTATAGCCAGATCGAACTGCGACTCCTCGCCCACATTACCGGTGACGAGGGATTGTGTGAGGCGTTCGCTAAAGATCAGGATATTCATACCGCTACCGCAAGCCGTGTTTTCAACGTCGGGCTTGATGCCGTGACACCTGACCTGCGTAGAATGGCCAAGGCCATCAATTTTGGCATCGCCTACGGTCAAGGTGCATTTGGTTTGGCGGAGAGCTTAGGAATAGGGCGTAAGGAAGCTTCCGAAATTATCACCAATTACTTTGTACGATTTAAAAAAGTAAAAGATTACATGACTGAGGTTGTTGAGGAAGCCAAGGCAAAAGGTTTTGTGGAAACCATCTTTGGGCGCCGTCGCTATTTGCCTGAACTCAAATCGGGAAATGCCGCCATTCGAAAATTTGGTGAGCGAGCGGCGATAAATGCTCCGATGCAAGGAACGGCGAGTGATCTGGTCAAACTTGCGATGATTGAAGTGGTAAAGGGAAGCAAAGCCGAAATGCTCTTACAAGTACATGATGAGCTTCTTTTTGAAGTACCCATTGGAGATGTTCCTGGTTGTTCAGATAAGATTCGCTCGACAATGGAAAAGATTGTGGAATTAAAAGTGCCAATGAAAGTGAATATTTCTCATGGCGCTAACTGGGAAGAAGCTCACGCTTAGTTATTGCTTTTCCCAACCGACTACCAGGCCACCTTCAAAATAGACGTAACGTATTTCTTGAGTGAAACCGGCTTCGCCCGAAAGTGTTTTGGTATAGCTCCAGCGTTCATTTCCATAAAGGGATTTGCCAGAAACCGCTTTGGTGTCAGGCTCGCCCCAACTCTCTTGGACAGCCTTGCGAGACATGCCCAGGCAAATATCATTGTTATTAATGAGGTCTTGAATTTGCGCTGGGTATTCTATTTCCTCAGAATTGATTTTGTTGCGCCGTAACCACTCTGATTTAGCATCGAAGCCTTGAGTCTGTAAAAACGCAATTCGGTGCGAGTCGGTTGGAAAACTCGGTTTGTATTTGTAGTATAGTATTTTTTCTCGTTCGGTATTAATTTGCTTTTCCAAATGGTTTAAATAAAGTCTCTGCTCAATAGCGGAACTATCAGCGTTTCTTCCCAATTGAGCTTTTGCCCTTTCCCAGTCTTCGCTTTTCTTTTCATTGTAATAGTTGGCGACTTCTGATCCCGAGTCATCGAAGTCGTAACTACCATGTCTCTGAAAAAGAGAACAAGCCGATAGTCCAGTAAAAGTGACTAAGAGAATATATTTACAAACTCGCATAAGCCTTTTCATCGGCAAAAATAAAAAAAAATGAATTAAAATGAGATGGTTTAAAAGAAATTTCCGGTTAGAGTGAAGGTAGAGAGGCGACGTGGCAGAAAACCCTACAAATCCACAAGATGAAGTCATTTCTTTGGACGGTCTAGATAAGGATGTTAGTCCAGACCCAAGTGCGCCAAAAGAAGCTCCCGCCGAACAACAACCTCCCGAACCACCCAGTGACCAACAGGACTTAACTCCCGAAAAAATTCTCGAGTTCATCAAAGAGGCTGATGATCAATTCATTACCAAGTTAGATGAATTGTCTGCATCAAAAGGTTTTACTGTTCCCGACGACTATAACTTCCACAATGATGCTTACGGTTTTTTTCACATCTTAAAAAAAGTTTTCGCAAAAACAAAACGACTTTTGATCGACCCATTGGGAGTTCTCCGTCGCTACTACGGCACTTATTCCGAAACCCTCGCAGTGAAGCTTAATGACAAAAAGACGCTGGTTATCGATTACTTGCTTTATCTGAAAAATGGTGGCCTCAAAGCGGGTTTGAAGTATGTTGGTGAAAAATTCCATGCTGGCAAACAACAGACGCAAGATAAGCTGAAAGCTGCTTGGGTTACCCCTCGATGGAAAAAAGTTTACGCGATTTTGTTTCTTACTTTAATGGCGTTATTAGTGAAAGTCGTGAGCTTGTTTATGAGTAATAACCCATTGCCATCGCTCGAGAAAAAAATGGTGACGTCGTTTACGCAAGTCGCAGACGAAGTTTATACTTACGATCAACATTCCGAGATGGAACAATTCGACAGCCCACTAAGACACTCTGACTACACAGTATTGTTAGGTAAAGTCATTGCCAATTTAAAATGCTCAAATAATTCTACGATACGTCCCTTTGGCGCCTTTCGCTTTCATTTCGAGGCCTCAACGCGAGAAGCTGCGATGGAACTCATCGATCGCGAAAAGGAATTTTTAGATCTGATGCAGAGGACACTTGAAGAAATGACTTGGGATGACCTGAGTACTCCAGAAGGTAAAAATCGCATGAAGTTAGTTCTCCGTAAAAGAATGAACGAGGTTCTTAATCGGGGTCGAGTAAAAAAGATATTTATTGAAACATTTATTTTGAAAAACTAAGCTGAAAGTCGGATGGAACAGGAAAAGATTAATTTTACCTACAAGTTTATCTTTAAAGATGGCAAAACACGTGAGTATTCCATTAATCTTGATGCGACAACCTTAGATCTCATCGAAGAGACCTCTGGTCCTCAACCAGCATGGACTGATCTTGAACACTGTAAATGCGTACACTGTCCATTGACTAAGGATAAGTTTCCCAAGTGTCCCATCGCAAAAAATCTGGCGGTGATGGCCGACGAATATAAGTCGTACAAATCCTTTGGAGTTGTTACTGTGCAGGTAACGACTAAGACCCGCAATTACTCTAAAGAATTATCTCTGCAAGAGGGACTCTACAGTCTTTTTGGTCTGATAATGCCCACCACCCAATGTCCACATATGAATTTCTTACGACCAATGGCGCGCTTCCACCTTCCTTTTTCATCTTTTCACGAAACCATGGTGCGGTCGGCGTCGCTCTATTTATTGGGACAATATTTTGAAGCACGCCGTGGACGCGCGCCCGATTTTGAATTAAAAAAAATGGATGAACTGTATGAGCGCGTACAGAAGGTCAATCATGGGATCATTGCGCGCATTCGCTCTATTGCCACCGGAGATGCTGACGCTAATTCAGTGACGATACTCAATGGATTCGCTCAACTACTAGCAATGCAGATCTCAGACGGCTTTTCTGAAATAGAGCCTTTTTTTCCTAAAGCTTAATACAATTTCTTTTTAAATTGAGCCGCATCAATACCATAAGCTTTTATGCGGTCGTGTAGAGTACTTTTTGGCATACCCAATTCAAAGGCGGTCCTTCTTTGGTTGCCATTGTTGACCGACAATCTTTGAACAATAATTTCTCTTTCAAATTCGCGAACAACGGATGGACCCTGACGGGGAGTGAAATCCGCCAACGGTTGCGTTTTAAGGGCGATGTATCTTTCTTGTTGCAAGAGTGGGTCTATATCCTGAGCTTCGATTAATTTATGGGGAAACTCGACACCGACGCGAGCTATAAAATTTTTGAGTTGGCGAATGTTGCCCGGCCATTTGAATGCCTTAATGGCCTCCATTGCATGAAATGACAAGCGTATCCTTAGCTCCTTGGCAAACGTAAAAATCAGATCATCTAAGTCTTCCTGGCGCTCCTCGAGCGTGGGAATACTGATGGTGATAGTGTTTAGACGGTAAAATAGATCACTTCTAAAGGCGCCCTGGTTTATC
>CAYPZY010000065.1:0-10712 GCA_964415155.1 uncultured Bdellovibrionales bacterium | reverse complement strand
TGAGGTCGACCAAGACCTCGAAGAGAAGTTACAGCTCTTAGCCCCACAGTTTGCGCAATACCGCATTTTGCGCAAATCTATTGATGCCCGCGGACAGGGTACGCCAAAATTTATCTACACTATTGAGGTTTTTGCCGAAGGCGAACCAATTCCCCCTGCCAGCGAAGAATCTTTTGCTATTTCTCAAGTCAAAAAATACTCAGACGCACCCCCTATCATCATTGGCTCAGGTCCCGCCGGCCTTTTTGCAGCTATTCGCCTGGTGGAGTGCGGTATTCCCTGCCAGATCTTTGAACAAGGGGCTGACTGCAAAAATCGAATTTTACATATTAATAAATTTTGGCGCTACAACGAGCTCAACCCCTTAAGCAATGTTTGCTTTGGTGAAGGTGGTGCCGGTCTCTATTCAGACGGCAAACTAATTACGCGGATAAAATCACCCCACATCCCTTACGTCCTAAATAGACTTGTCAAATTCGGCGCCCCTCAAGAAATAGAGTATCTTTCCAACCCCCACGTCGGCTCTGATCGCATTCGTCGAATCATTCCAAAGCTACGTGAGTTTCTCGTTGCTAACGGATGTACTTTTCACCTTAACACTAAGGTGACAAAACTCCTTAACCGCAACAATCAAATTTACGGCGTACAAACTCACGACGGTCGCATTTTCGAAAGCCCGCACGTAGTGCTGGCTGTTGGCCATTCGGCAGAAGATATGTTCGCTCACCTCCACGAACTTGGCGTCTTTATGGAAGGTAAGTCCTTTGCGTTGGGGTTAAGAATTGAACATCCACAAAAGTTAATTAATAAAATGCAATTTCGCCAACACGCTGAGAATGAAAAACTGGGACCTGCTACGTATCGCCTCACCCATCATGAACACCAGACTGGCATAGGGGTCTATTCCTTTTGCATGTGTCCAGGCGGCTATGTCATTTCAAGTACCACCGATCACGGAACAGTCGTAAGTAATGGCATGAGCAACTACAACCGTAACGGGCCTTTTGCCAATGCCGCCGTCGTGGTTTCCATCGATCATGAAAAAACCTTCGGCAAAGACCTATTTGCGGGAGTGAAGTATCGTCAAGAAATCGAAGCAAAAGGTTTTGCAGCCGTTCAAGCGGCCGGTGGCAAGCAACATTTGCCAGCGCAAAAAACTTTAGATTTTATGAGCGGTAAAACCGGTGACATTTTAAAAACGTCTTGCCCTTCGGGAGTAACACC
Source organism: uncultured Bdellovibrionales bacterium (assembly GCA_964415155.1). GTDB lineage: Bacteria > Bdellovibrionota > Bdellovibrionia > Bdellovibrionales > SG-bin7 > CAYPZY01. Next base: position 9,488 of record CAYPZY010000065.1, on the reverse strand, counting down.
GGCAAATTTTAAAAACATTCTTCCCGCCGCCGTGAATGAAAAATTAAAAGAGGCACTTGTCCACTTTGATAAATTGATGAAGGGGTTTTTAAGTCCCGAATCTCAACTTCATGGCGTCGAATCACGCACCTCTTGTCCTATCCGCATCACTCGCGATAAAGTCACCTACCAGTCACTGAGCCATCAGGGACTTTATCCAACGGGCGAAGGTGCCGGTTATGCGGGTGGTATTACCAGTGCGGCCGTTGATGGTGTTAGAGTTGCGGAAGCAATAGCGCAGAGGTATGTTTAGAATTTTAAAAGTGAGGTCCATGTGAAAAGCACCGCCACGAAAGTTCTCACGTTCTTTTTATTGTTTTCTGGCTGCAGTGGTCTTAAAAAAAATAGACATCCCGATTTTGATAGGTTTTTGCTGGATCGCTCAAAGAGCGAGATTAAATCTATTCGCGGTAACCCTCTTGAAATGGAATGCGAAGTCCATGGCAAAAATCTTCTGGTGTGGTATTGGCAAGCACCCGTCACTGACGAAAAATACGGATCGGGTTGGCATCAGACAATTTTTAAACCTAACGAAGACAAACCATGTAGCGATGGATTGACCTTAGGAAACAATTGTCGAGAAATTCCCGTTGGAGTCTGCAGCGACGACGTCGAACTTTAGACTTGCATTCATCATTTCCTACGGTACAATTTTTTAATGGAAACGCGGCCAAGCCCAATCGTAAAAACTGTTGAACTCGTAATGCCTCAGGACGCCAATAACCATGGTACGATGTTCGGGGGGCGTCTTTTAGAACTTCTCGATAAATGTGCCGCGATCACCGCCTTCCGCTTTTGCGGCCAACAGGTGGTAACGGCGAGTTTTGAAAGTATCGATTTCCATGAACCCATTCAGCTCGCCGACACAGTGGAGCTAAATGGACGCATCATTTATACGGGACGCACTAGTCTCGTGATTCGGGTTGACGTTTACCACCAAAAAGGAAACGGTCCGCTTAACCTCTCCAATACAGCGTACACGGTATTTGTGGCAGTGGATGACAAAGGTCGACCAACGCCAGTGCCACAACTAGAAGTTCGCACTGACGAAGAGAAGAAAGCCTGGGAATACGGGAAAGCGCTTAAAGATAACATCAGTAAGCGCCTTAAACATAAATAGCTAGTGCTGCGTTGTCGTCAAATGCAGTTTCAAAAGCTGTTTTTTGCGATCTTTAGATGTCAAATAAACCTGCATAAAAAACGGGCTCGCGCAATACTGTGCGGGCGTCGAGATTACTGATGCGCTTAAGCGCCCGACGTTATCAGATTTAAAACTCACAGTCGGCGGAAACTGTTTCTTTTCTTCTTTGGAAGTCCAATACAAATGTGGTGTTGCAAAAGCGATGATATCGTAGGACTCACCTTCTTTTGTTTTTGGCTGCAATTTAAAACCCAGGTGCCATTCGATCACATTAGTCAGTTTCCAATTGTCGTAGAGAGTGGGCCACGTATCCAAAATTTGTTTTTGTAAACTTACAAATTCCGAGTAAAGGGACTCGATTTTCTCGACCATCTCCGGTGTGTAGTCCTGAAGCGCAAGTAGTCTTTCCAACTCACTCGCGATCGCTTTGAATTCTTTAAAGAGATCCTGAGCTTTTTTTAAACGCTGACGTAGCTCCACACATTTTTCTTCGCTCCAATTTTCTAAACGAACTTCTTGGGCAGAAATGTAGGAAGAAATCCTCTCACTGCTCTCCGCAAACTTTTGATCAAGAAAATCAACGTTAACCGGAGAGAGCGTAGAAATAGCGTTGTTTTCATCAGCATTCAATTCGCTAACGTAGGCTTTAAGCGAATCGACGTTATCTCCCACTTCACTCAGCTTCTCTACCAGTCGGCGGTCGAAAGCTTCTGCTGAAAAACTCGCAGAAGCCGCGATGAGCAGGAAAAATAAACGACTAACAATCATTATTTTTTACCCGAAGTGGTGTCATTGGTAAATACTGTAACGCCGGAACGGAGTCTCGCTGTGTTGGTATTGAATTCACGAGTTACAACCGCACTGACGGTGCTGTAAAATTTCGTATCGGCTTTATCACCACCAAAAATAGCATTCAAACCTTTAAGAATAAATCCGCCAAGGATACAGTAGATTTTACTGAAACCGCCGCAATCGCCAAGCGAATCACCAAAACCGCCGCCTGAAGAAGGGCCCCCGCCACTACCCCAATCCCACATGGAAGGTTGCTTTTTTGGTTTCCAAAAATCACCAGTGTCACCTTCTACGATATTACCTAAGGTTTTATCGGCATTGGGAACGGCAGTTAGTTCTAAAACTTCTTTCAAAACTTCAAGGCGAAGCTCGGCAATAATTTTCATTTTGTCAGCTTCCGAAATTTCGCCATCGCCATTGTCTTTCCATTCAATTTTCATATCGCCAAAAGCATCTTTTTTGTCGACCATGTCACGCATTTGTCGAGTCGTGAAAACACCGGTCGCCTTGCCCTCTTTCTTTACGGCATTATAGATAGTGTGGCGATTGTAAGTGATTTTAACGTTCGCACTGAAAACCGAAGGAAACTGATAGGTAGCAGTTAAACCAAATACTGGAACACCTGCCTCCGACTTTTTAATGTTAAACAATTCAGGATTAATGAGAGCGCAAGCTCCAGCCAAACTCAAACGCACATGCGCAGACATTACACTGGGCATAGCGGCTAAAGTCGAAGGTTTGTCTCCAGAAGGATTATGACTTTCGCCATTAACAACGTAATCTAAAATCGCTGGCAACGAGGCTTCGTAAGCGGCCTTATCACTGGCACCAATGAATTTCGCGTACATCGTTACATCTTTGGTATAAACTTTTTCAAATTTGTAGTCTGGGTTATCTTCACCTAGAGTTTTTACTTGGTTGTCCCAACCACTGTCATAAGTGAAATTCGCAAAGCCACCTTCTCTTTTTGCAAACTTCTCGTAGAGACCATCAAAAACTTTTTTGATATCAGCTATTCTCTGCTCGAGAGTGGTGAATTTTTTGTCAAGATCGTCGAAAGTTGACTGCAATTGTGTAGCTTGCTTTTGCAAAGCTTTGTATTTGGCAATCAGATCGGCATTTTCAGTTTCGATCTTTTTGATCGCATCAGCATTAACTTTAGCGTTGGTTGATAGCTTCTCATACTCAACGATGACGGGATTTTCGGAACGCATTTTACCAAGTTCGGCGTCGACATTGTTTTTTCCCGATTCTACTTCAATTTTGCTGGCGAGGATTTTTTGACGGGCCACTGCTAGATTTGCCAATTCGCTGGTACGGGTGCGCGAATATTTTACCAGCTCAGAGAGTTCATCGCAAAAAGCCATATTGGCAGTCGATTTAAAATTTTTCATTTCGATAGTGCCGAGGGTCGGTGGCAAAACATAAACCATCTTTGGGTTTTGATGATCGCCTATGATTTTTGCATTTACCTTGTTAGCAATATTGCTAAGCGCATTTGTTTCATTGAGATAGACACTGGGAGAACCCCATGCCTGATTGTTGAGCGTAAGTAAAACAAAACTGACCATTATCAGTGCAAAAATATTTCTTAACATTATGTTCCTCCTTCGTTCCTGACGGTATGCGTTTTCGAGAGCAGCATTGCAAGGAATATTTCTCGAGACGTTTAAGTTACGCAATGCTTTCTTTCGCTAAACAAAACTTCGGTTAAAAGATTATCAGTGCAAATCAATGACATTCCGAATTATGATAGTTTCACTTATGGTTCCAATAATTTTATCTGGTGGTGAGGGCAAGCGCTTGTGGCCAGTTTCACGACCGGAATTACCAAAACAGTTTTCAAATATTTTTGCTGAACCGTTGCAAAAAAAAACAATTAAACGTCTTCTTCCACTCTCAGCGCCATGGGTTATTACGACTCGCAATTTAAAAAATTTAACGCAATCCTTACATCGCGAACTCGGTTTGCCTGTTGAGAATATTTTACTTGAGCCGTTAGCGCGCAATACCGCCGCCGCAACAGCGTTAGTTTGTCATCACTTTATGCACATGGGTCGACAAAATGAAGTCGTAGGACTTTTTCCTGCTGATCATCTCATTGAGGACAACAAGAGGTTTTTACAAATCTGCCGATTTGCTGAAACTGCCGCGGCAAATGAAAAGGTTGTCACGCTAGGAATTAAACCCACTTACCCGGCGACAGGATATGGCTACATTCAGACCGCAGAGACGTTAGAAAAGAGTGCCGATTTGGTGTTGTTGAAATCAAGTCAATTTCATGAAAAGCCGGCCAGCGATTTGGCCAAACAATTTATCGCCAAAGGAAATTTTTTTTGGAATGCGGGAATTTTCATTTTCAAAGTCGCAACGATGATAAATCTGTTTCGACAACATATGCCTGATCTGTGGAAACTTGTTGAACAAATTGAAGCCAATCAAGAAAACTTAGATGATATCTACAAAAGGCTTCCTTCCCAGAGCCTTGACTATGGCATTATGGAAAAGGCCCACAACATCGCCTGTATTCCTTGTGATTTTACCTGGAGTGACGTCGGCTCTTGGGACGAAGTAAGAAAGCTTAAGCAAGCCTTACCTGATAAAAGTATTTTTGATGAAATGCAGAACAACTATATACACCTTAGTGACAAGAAACGCTGTGTGGTTATAGGGGCGGAGAACCTCATTATTGTTGAAAGTGGTGATGGTCTACTGATTTGCAGACAGGGTGATTCAGAAAAGTTAAAAAAAGCTTTGGACAGTTTGCCCGAGGGAAAACATAATTAAATGATGAAACACGCATATGTTATTTTATTTTTTTTAGCGAGTGCAGCGCATAGTGAGGATGCTGGTTGTGGGAAAATATTATCCCTTCAGGGCCAGGTTGAGGTCCTCCGGCAAAAAGAAGACAACAAGGAAGTTCGCATTGGCCTAAAAGCCGAAGATAAAATGAAAATTGAATGCACGGATATCATCGTCACAGGGCGCGCTTCACGAGCAAAAATCAAACTGCAATCGACACTCATCACAGTGGCCCCAACCAGCCGCTTTTCGATTCAGGAGTTTGATAGCAAAAGCCACGAACCAAGTCTTCTCAATCTTACTTATGGTAAAATCCGCAGTCTTGTGAAGAAGAAAGCAGATGCGAGTGAAAAGTCGCTAACGGTCACAACTCCATCTGCGGTAATGGGTGTGAGGGGAACCGATTTCTATGCTAGCTTCGATCCCAATACTCGACTAACCCAGCAAGCAACACTTGAAGGCAAAGTGGAGACACAACAAAAAGGCAGTGAGCAAAAAGTCATGGTCGAACCAGGCATGCAAGTTTCTATTGAAGAGCCACCAGCAAGCGATGACACCAATAAAAAACCTGTGGTGAAGGCATTGAAAGTGGAACCGATCACCAACAAGGTCATCGAACAGATAAAACAAACCTCTTACATCGCCAAAGACGACAAGGAATTCACCTCGGCAGAATCCATTGCAATTTTGGGTTCTCCTGATAAGTGGCAACCGTCGGAAGAGGAATTACCGATGGATTTAAAAGATATTAAGAATGAATTTTGAGGATTGATTGAAAAGTTCAGTTTTTGGCTATTCTAGTCTTGGTATTGCAATTCCTTGTTACCGCTTTGGAATTAAGGGAAAGCACGTCTTAATCTTGGGTGGAGTGCATGGCGACGAGCCCGAAGGTGTTGTTGCAGCCCATGGTCTCCTTGATCATTTCAGCAAAATATTTCCGTTTAAATTGCAAGTGAGCTTGGTGCCGACTTTTAACATCGATGGCGTCATCAATCATAATCGCCGAAACGGTAACGGAGTGGATTTAAATCGCAACCTGCCAACTAATGATTGGAGTGACAAATTCACGACAGAGAGATATTTTCCCGGTGCTCATGCCAACAGCGAACCTGAGTCACAGGCATTAGTGCAATTTATTAAAGACGAGAAGCCTCAGTTCATCATTTCGCTACATTCGTGGCACCCGCTTTTAAACGTCAATGGTTCTTGCAAAGAAGAGGCAGATATCATTCACAAGATTACGGGTTACGAGGTGAAATCTGACATTGGCTATCCTACTCCAGGCTGTCTTGGTACTTATGCCGGACTTGAAAGGGATATTCCCACTTTGACTTATGAAATCGAACGCGGCCTTGATTTTAAAAAGATTTTGAAAATTCACACCTTTGCCGTTCTCGAAGCTTTGAAAGTTACTGAAACCAAAGGTTAAGCATGCAAAAAATAATCGAAGCCATAGATTTAAAACAGACAAAGTTTTCGGCCAAAGAAAAATCAGCGATTGAAAATGTCATTAAAAATTTAGATCAAGGAAAGCTGCGAGTAGCCAGTAAAACTGAAGCCGGATGGCACACTCACGAATGGATTAAAAAAAGCATTCTCCTCTATTTTCGCCTTCGAAAAATGAAAGTTTCCAAAATCGGCGAATGGCGTTTTAACGATAAAATTCCCTTAAAAAAATGGAAAGGCTCGGAAGGCGTTCGTGTTGTTCCTCATGCTATGGCGAGATATGGCTCCTTTATCGCCGAGAATGGAATCCTCATGCCGTCTTACGTGAACATTGGTGCTTATGTCGGGAGCGGAACGATGATCGACACTTGGGCCACAGTCGGCTCTTGCGCTCAAATCGGAAGCAACTGCCATTTGTCGGGCGGCGTGGGAATTGGTGGTGTGCTCGAGCCATTGCAAGCACAGCCCGTAATTATTGAAGATAATGTTTTCATTGGCAGTCGAGCTATTATCGTTGAAGGTGTGCGCATCGAAGAAGGTGCGGTTATCGCCGCTGGGGTCACTTTAACAAAAAGCACTCCTATCATTGATGTGACATCACGAGAGGCAATGACATATAAAGAAGTGGTACCAGCCAACTCAGTGGTGATTCCGGGAACGCGTGAAAAAGACTTTCCCGCAGGCAAATTTCACATTCCTTGCGCTTTAATCATCGGCCAACGAAAAGCTAGCACCGATCTAAAAACTTCACTCAATCAAACACTCCGGGATTTTGAAATCAGCACTTAAACCTGTGCTCTCACTTTTGTTCGTAACGTCTCGATAGGATTCGTGTTGATGATCTGTGTTGCCGCGATGATTGCCGCACAGAAAGCAATAAAACAAGATCCCAAAAATATAATGATAACCATCGTAGGATCGACAATCGCCGTAATACGCGAGTCGTAGTAAATGTCTTTTGGAAGAACATCTAAAGGCCACTTCTGTAGAATTAAGGAAAGTACGACGCCCAAAAGAAGGCCTATCCCGAGGCCAAAACCTGCTAAGATCAAACCGACTCGTGAAAAAATCTTACGCGCCTGTCGAATGGAAAGGCCGATTGCCATCAAAACCCCAAACTCGCGACGTTTTTGCGCAAAAAGTAGGGTGAGCACGGTGATGATCGAAAAACTCGCAATCAAAGTACTAAGACCTAAAAATACCGCGATCACCGTTTTTTCAACTTTAAGAGCGAAGAACATCGTGGAATTGCGGTCCACCCAACTCTCGGCCTTCCAGCCGGCCTTTTTGATTTTCTCGAGCAAATCAGAATACTGCATAGGATCGGCAAAGCGAATCTCGACACCCTCTTTGTAGGAAGATGAATGGCGCAAGCGAGCTAGCGTCTGCGATCGCACATAGTAGATATTTTTAGCATCCACATCAGCCACGCTCGTGGAAAGAAGACCCGCTACTTTCACCTGTTCATAACTAGGAATCTCGCCACTCGCTCCCAACAACGCTTCCGGCGGAACAATTACCACCGTGTCATTGTCATAAATATTCATGGTAAAAGCTAAATCTCTACCAATTAGAGCGGCATTTGCCGGCGGCAACGTTAACGTTTTTTTGTTTTCCGTATCGGCGGAGAGGTCTCCTAAAATTTGCATTAGTGAACTACTATCGAGCCCAATAGCCACTGCCCCGCTAAAATTTCCATCGGCGGTACGTATCATCACATCTTGTTCTTCGTATTCATAAACTCGTAAGTTTTTCTTGCTGTCAGGTTCGCGATGGATAAGCTGCATGAGCTCTCGTTTATTCGTCTCAGTCGTATCCTTATCAAAGTAAACAACAATATGCGGTTCAATTTTCAACAGGCGATCTTTAATGGACTGATGAAAGCCATTCATCACGCTGTTGACGACGATCAATGAAAAAACACCGACGCCAATGCCGATAACACAAAGCCTACCTATGGTGCGGATTAAAGCTCCAGAGCGTGAGGAAAACAAAAAATTTCTATAAATCTGCCAAGAAAGCATGCAGCGCTAAAATTAGCACTTAACCGAAAAGACGTCGAATGATTTTTTGAAGCCAACTCATTGGTTTTTGTTGGCGACCAAATTGAGCAACAAATTTTTGTGGGTCCATTGAGGCAATGCGCGGCGCATTTTGAAAATTGTCGGCGATCATCTTTTTGTCATCGTCGCTGATGCAGATAAGGTGTTGAACTAACTCAATGGCCTGGTGAACGGAGGTGCGAGTCGGCTTAAGATCAAAACGAATCTCATTCTTACTTTTTTCATTTTCATTTGTATTTTCTGTTTCAATGACAAACCCTGTTCTAATGCCATCGACGATGTTCCATTCAATGACTTGTCCCAAAAGATTGATCTGTTGTTTGATAATATTTTGTCTTTCATCTTTCCAGATTATCAAATCCGCGTCAGAATCGGAGTGATACCAATAGCTCACCACATTTTGCTGGCTGGTTTTCACCATATCACTTCCCGCCGGCTTCAGACTGATACCGATGTCTCGCACATTAAAATAGGTAGGTTTGGCAACCGCAGTGGAATTCTGTTTCATCATCAATTTCCTGCCGGCACTCGCTTTTTCTCTTCTTCGCGAACTTCTTCTACTTTACCTCGCAGCATGAAGTTTTTTTGCAAAGCTTTTAAGGTAACCACAAGTTCATCGATCGCTTCGACAGTGCGTCGGCTTGTTTTTGGCAGATCCGGTGCAATCTCTCGAAGAGCCGGAAGCACCAGCTGCAACTCGGCAGTTATCCTATTGAGATTTTCTAAAGTAGAAACGAGTTCACCTGTCAATTTTGGTGTTTTCGCAAACAAATCGGGAGTAATTTTATTTAGCTCATTGGTGAGGTCAGCGACGTTCTTTAACACGACTCCGATTTGTTTTCGTTCGGTAAGCATCTTGCTTAATTGGGTAACTTCAACGGTCATTAAATTGAGATTTTTTACCGTGCTTGGCAATTGATCGAAAACCTCGATAATTGCTTTTGAACGCGATTGTGAAAATAGCGATTCCGCCAAAAACCGTAAATTCTCCGCCATACTCCGCATCGTCTCCAGATATTGGCCAAGTTCTCGACCGCTGATGAGATCCATAATGTCAGTCGATGGTCGCGAAGTTAGTTCATAGCCGGGATGGATTGGTTCCCCGTCCTTAGATCCAACTTTAATATCAATAACTTTTTCGCCAATCACGAAGGGTCTTACAACCTGAACAACAGAGTCTTTCTTGATACGATTGTAGAACTCCT
>CAYPZY010000064.1:0-10724 GCA_964415155.1 uncultured Bdellovibrionales bacterium | reverse complement strand
CTTCTATTCGCAATATTAAAGGCACTATCAATGTTGAAACTCATTTAGGGAAAGGAACAAAATTTACAATCTCCCTGCCAACGCCAAAATCGATCGTCATTTTTAAATCTCTCATTATTCAACGAGCTGGACTTTCCTATGCTGTCCCTCAAGAAGGTATCAAACAAGTTATAGACGCCTCCTTTTACGAGGAAGATGACAACTCCATTCAAAAAATGGATGGCCGTCACGTTCTAAAATTACGTCAGGAAAATATTCCCCTTTTCACTCTCGAAGAAGTTCTGGGCGAAGTGCACTCTAAGCGCCAAATGCAAGATGATACTTCTAAAAAGACAGTTCTGATTCTTGGTGGTGTTCGTCGCAATTTTGGTATTGTGATCGATAACGTTCTTGGTCTCGAAGACACGGTCGTTAAACCGCTAGGTGACAACTACGAAAATAAAGCCATATATCTTGGAGCGACAATTCTGGGGAACGGTGAAGTGGGGCTGGTGATAAATCCGGAGGGGATTTCGAAACAAATCGCTGCCTAACTGGCCTACTTGAGTGTGTTTTTTTATCGGTTTGACAAAATTTCCCTGTCAATTTTTCAGCTTATTTTTAAAATCAAAAAAGTCTTTAGAGCTATGTCAATCTATTGCTTAAGACCTTGGTTATGGTAGACGGCAAAAACACAAAGGTGATGATACAGGTGTTCTGCTTTTTTTGTCGTGCACCAAGTGCGCCTTATCAACCGATTGACACCGGATCGGGTTTTTGCGCAGGTGTGATTAAGACTAAATAGTGGATCGAAGGCAACCTTTTTTAGCTCACCTTGGCCGACAATACAGCCGCGCTTACCCTTGAAGGGTTTATGTTTTGCGTTTGGAAAGAATCGCCGAACGTCGTTTACATAATGGGGATTTTGGTCAGATTTGATGATTGCATTTGGACATATTAAATTTTTTATTTTCTTAAAAAGTCGCTTTCTTCCTATGGGTCTGTGGTCCGCTCTTGGTCCATATTTTTTCAAAGCCAAACTCGCTAGGTTGCTTTTCGGAGGCATTTGAGAGACTTCCATTCCGAGAATTCTTCGTGATTTGTGCTCGACTGCAAGTGTGATGGATAGGGGTTTACACTTGGTATGTTCAAATGATTCCATGTCATCAAATTCTATAATTGTGCACTTTGGATGTTGATGATTGTCCCTAGCTAATTTTTCTTCCGCTACCTGTGCAATAAAAATGATTTTTTTTGCAACCGTTTTTCTATGGAGAAAGAGCAGTCGAGCGGCTTGGCGTTGAGATACACCCGAGCACATCAACCTCCTTAGTGGTTCATTTTTATTTCGCTTTTTTTGTCGATAGCACTTACCAAATGTCGCATTCGAAACACAGCGAAAACATCTCTGGCATTGATAGCGTTGAACCCAATTTGAATCAGATCTACGATAGAATTTTCCTATGCGCCGTAACTTCGGACTATTTTCGGACCGATTTGGTTTTTGGATACAATAGATGCATTTTACTTTCATTTTGGTAGTAAAGGAGCAAACCAATGACCAAGATTTTGCTAACGGGAAACTTTGAAAAACACAGTTTGATAGGCCAGTTCTAGGAGGCCAAGTTCGTACGCTTTATCTGCCCCAAAACCTGGTTCAAAGCGAGGATCTCTGCCTTTAACTTTTTGATGCAGTCGAGACAGGCGGAGTATTGGTTGTTCTTGTAGTACTTTTCGGCTTCGATGGAGAGTTTAATGACGGATGTTGCAATGAAGGTGCTGGCTCGTTGTTTGATGGAATTGATAGTTTGTTCAAATCCTTCAGTTTCTTTGTCTCTGAGGGTTAACTCTAGCTTGTCGACGAGCGAGTCTGATTCTTCAATGAACGTATTGATCGCATTTTGTAGAAGGTCACGATCACCACCGACGATCCTCATCATTTGAGTGAAATCGATCGTGAGGTCACCCCAGACAGATTGTTGAGTGGGAGAAACGGGAGTGATGGGGGTGACGTTGTTAGGGTCGTGGCGACGAGAGTTTTGTAGAAGGCGGGTGAGATCACCGATACGAATTGGTTTTCCCATAAAATCGTCCATGCCGGCTTCGGTGCAACGATCGCGGTCTTCTTTGTGAAGATTGGCGGTCATTGCGATGATTTTGGGGCGGCGATCGCGGTTCCAAGTATCACAGATAATGCGAGTCGCTTCGAGACCAGAGAGTTCGGGCATTTGTACGTCCATAAAGACAACGTCGTATTGTTTCTTTTTTAAAGCTTCGATGGCTTCGTAGCCGTTTGAGGCGATATCTGCTCGATAGCCGAGTTTTTCCAAAAGACGAAGCATGATATTTTGATTTACGTTGTTGTCTTCGGCAACCAGTATATTGAGAGGGTGCTGGTCACCAATTTTTGTGACGGTGGGGGTGGCTGCCGTTTTCCCGGTATCCACTCCCATTTTTGCGAGGACGGAAAAGTAAAAGGTAGAGCCGTAGCCAAATTTGCTCTTCACCCAGATTTGGCCACCCATGATTTCGCAGAGACGTTTGCATATTGCCAAGCCAAGACCAGCACCACCGAATTTACGAGCTGTGGACGCGTCAATTTGGCTGAAGGATTTGAAGAGGCGATCGAGGCGGGTTTCGGGGATACCAATACCTGAATCTTGAACAGCAAATTGAAGTTCCACTTTGCCGTCGCGATTTTTTAATTTGTCGACGACGACCTTTACCGATCCGCGTTCTGTGAATTTGACGGCGTTACTTAAAAGGTTGACGAGAACCTGACGTAGACGGGTGACATCACTAATAATAAATTTCGGAACATCTTTACTCACGCTGTGACTTATTTCAATGCGTTTTTCTTTGGCTTTGGAGTCGACAACCAGGAATGCTGATTCAATACAGTGAATAAGTTCGAAAGACTGTTCTTCGAGTTCAACCTTGCCGCTCTCAATTTTAGAGAAATCCAGAATATCGTTGATGATAGTTAGGAGGTTTTCGCTACAGTCACGGATAGTCTCTGCCAGTTTTTTTGTATCTTCATCTAAATTCTTATCTAAGAGTAGTCCCGTAATACCAATGATTCCGTTCATAGGGCTGCGGATCTCGTGGCTCATGTTTCCTAAAAACTGAGATTTAACTTTAGCCGCTTCTATGGCTTTTTCACGAGCGGTGTCGAGTTCAATTTTCTGCTGTTGGATAATGTTGTTTTTGCGGAGATTGTTTAGCGCTTCGATATTCAAAAATCGACCGGCAAGCAGGAACAGAGCATAGAAGAGACTGGTAATTCCTAAATAGTGAAATCCTAAGTGGCTAGGGTGTACGATCATCGCCATTAAGGAGGGTAAAAGTAGGAAGGTAAGATTAACTGCAAGGAGGCGATAAATGGTATTGTAGAGAACGATCGCTTCAATCGCTAAGACAACGGTCGATAGAAGGAGCAGATTAGAAGTTAAATCAAAGCTACGGTTGAAAAAAATGGAACCTGCGAAAAGACCCCAAGCCAGGGATTGTAAGCAAAGTGTTGTGAAATAAAAGAGGCGCCAGCGCTCGTAGTTTTTTCCGTTAACTTGGGAAAAATGAGCGACAATGAATAAGCGGGAGGCGGCCAAAGCTGTGAAGCTTAAATAACCGAGAATAACCTTAAGCTGGCTCTCAGCATAGAGCGAGCTGAAAACACAAAAACCTGAATAAACGAAAAGATAGTTGAGCAAAGCTAAGCGCGTTCGCCAAAACAATTCGCGTCCCTGTTGGACTTTCCATTCTAGTGTCGTAATTCGATTAAACATTTCCAATTTAACCTTCGACATTCCCGTGGCACTGCTTGAGGAAAAAAGTTAAATATTTACTGACATTTGCGCCAAATAAGATGGTAGCCAATTTGGACTCTAGTCATATCAATCGAATCAATTGAAATCTGTGCTTGCTCAAGTTTGGAATTGCTGAAAGCAACGAGTTGCGAATCCATATGTAGATTAAAGTCTTGCCCGCACTTGGTCCAGATAAGGCGACGAGTGAGGTCAGTGTTAAGTACGAAATCCTCTTGATGGGGACCTTTGAACCATTTATGTCTCTTTACGGTTTTTTGAGCCATTACGCCGCTTTGCAAATCCGAGATTTGATAATTCGTAACGAGTTTATTTTTTCCACCTTCGGGTGATTGCGAAAAGCCGCGAAAATCGACCTTGATGATGGCTACGCGAAATCCTTCGGGAACGTTGAAAGGAATTCTAATGTTACAATTTTTACGATCTTTCTTGGGGCCGTTGTTTCCTCCAGAAGCAACTTGAAAAGAATCAAAAATTAAACTTACGACAGTGTTGTCGGGATTTAGAATAGCTTGTGAATCGCGGGCGGTGCAGCCGCTTCCTGAGAAACTGGCCTGGCCCATTGTAATTTGCGGCGAGTAATCCGAACTCTTTGAATCAATTTCACCGCCTTTACCGACCTGCAAATCTTCACTTTCAGTATCCGTTTTTTCATCTTCATCGGGTTCATCTTTTCGCTCCTCTCCGCGTCTTTCACGGTCATCACTGCGTTTCTGGCGCTCATCCCTTTGGCGTTCTCGTTCGTCATTGCGTTTGTCACCGTTGTCCCTGCGCTCCTGTCTCGCATCTTGCTGCCTGCCGCGCAGATCGCTCTTTGCTAAACTATAAGAGGAGGCCCAGGTGATCGCGAACCCTATTATTAATATTTTTTTAACCATCTGAGCCTCCTGTTTAGTTCAATTAGGGAAACGGCACGATTAACGACATTGACGCCACTTTATATGAAATTGTAGCCCTGAGGTAATATCCGCACTGTCTACAGTGAGAATCGTTTCCTCATTCGCGCGATTACTTTGCGCGAGAATGCTACTGTTGATACGAAGATTGGTGTTCGCTCCACAAGGTGTCCATACCACTGCTTCTGTCTGTAATTCGTGGGATACAAGGTAATCCTGCTGGGTGTTCACAAACGGCGTGCGCATGATAGGACCTCTGGCTCCGGCAAAGAAGTACTCAATGTTTAGACTGCCATTGGCACCACGAGGAATGCTCGCGAAACCACGGTAATCAACTTTGAATATCCCAACGCTATAGCCCTGTGGTACTGTTACGGGAATAACGACGTTACAAGATTTGCGATCTAATTTTTTTCCTGCCGATTGACCGGCCGAGACCACATATTGGTCAAATAGAAGACTTAGCGCCTCTTGTCCAGGTGCTAAGACAGCGGAAACGGAACCCATGGGACAGCCGGTACCTCCATACTCGGGTTGTCCTAAGGTCATCTTTTCTGCAGCGAAAGAAAAACTACTTACGGCGGTGAGTAGTGTTGTGGTTAATAATTTCCAGTTCATTCATCCTCCTTTTTTTTCGCCCTCGATTGAGTAGCGACAAAGAAGGGTAGAGCAAAGGTGGGGCCGGTTTTTTTTGATTATTTTTTTAACAAAATGGAGTGGTCTGACACTTTTTTTGATTTCACTTTTGTCAGTGGGGATTTCAGAAGTGGTATTTTTTATTCAGAAGCTCTAACAAAAAATACCTTTTGTTAGAGCCACAAAGATACTAGGAAGGTTACTGTTGTAGTTGCGGCAAGATTTGCTCGCTAAAAACATTTTTGAGTGCTTCGACTTTTTGTTGATCGTTCATCTGATTAAGCCACAAAGCGAAAGCGGATTGCGGATTTCCTTGGCGAAGTAGTGCCGCTCTTTGTTCGGCGGTAAGTACCAGTCGTGACTGAGCCATACTGCCGCCCCCACCGAGATCTCCCGATGTTGCCGTTGCCGAAGTTGCCAACAGAGTAAGTGCGATTACAGATTTAAAAAATACTTTCATGTTTCACTCCCTTGATTTTGCTTTTCGACAACATCAACGCCAGAAAATGTAAAAGCAAAAACAGTATCGGCGCTACAGTTGGCCGATTCCATTAAAAATTCTTTCATTATACTTTCAATCTTCAAAAAGTATTTTTTTGCAACATCTTGATTGGTAGCGACGAAGCCAGTTCTATAGAAGCAACCCATTTTTGGATTACCTGGATTAAGACGCCCCATAATTTGCGTGCTGATCAAAACATGGTCTGACAATACCGTCTTTGGATCCAAATCTCGGTCAGAAAAATAAACGTACTTAAGAAGTTTTTTGTAACCAGTTTTGGTGCGGCCTAAAATACCGAGGCGTTCTAACCCCTCGAGCGCATCGACAACTTCTTCCAAAGTAATATTTAATTTCCTAGCGATCCACTTGGGAGAAGGTTGAAAATCCTTAGTATCGACTAGTGCTGCTACCGCCCGCCAAACCCAGTTGCCAATATATTGTAATTGCAACGCACGATCAGCAGTGGCGCTGTCTGGGCGTTGCGGCGTTTGGATTTCTAAGCTCATACATTCTCCACCGGTGATGGATTTTCTTTGATGTATTTCTTAATACGATCAACGGCAACTAGGATAGGTTCCTCATTTGAGGTTTGTCCCCACCACAAGATTTGTTCCAACAATGCTTTTCGCACTGTCGTTTTAAGATTATTTAAAACCATAGCTATATCAGTGAAGACCGGTTCAGCAGCGGAACTACCGCTCTGAATTTCAGGTATGCCAGTGGATAAGCTCGACTCGATTTGCTTTTCCACGTTGATGCCCATGAGTTGTAGCATCTTCACAAAGTCAGATGAACGCACTTCAGTTTTTCCAGTGAAAAATCTGTGCACTGTGATGCGCGAAATCTGACAGTACTCTGCGATTTGCTTCTGCGTGATGTTTTTCGCTTTAGCAAGCAAAGCTACCTTTTTTGATAAATCTAATTCAGCCATGGATTCCCTCCCAAAAAGCTTTATATGCCTCAATTTTTTGATAGAGCCATTTGTCTACCAGCCAACGGCGAAAGCTCTCTAATACGAAGATTTTGCAAAGCACATACCAAAAAACGGACCGCCTAACCGGCGAGCATGAGTTGGTGTATAGAAAGTGAAACATTTAATTATTTTAGCAAGTTATGAATTTACATTGAGGTGATATCACAGGTGCCAAATGTCACTTGGCGAATAACTTTAAGATCTCTTCCTCTTGCTTCATGGTATCGTGATAGCCAAGATCAATGAGTCTTTGGCAATAGGGGCCTTCAAATAACAAATAGGAAATGAGTTCGGCGGCTTCTCGCCTTGAACCCAAGCCATCAATTAGAAATTTTAGAGTCGAAGGAAGATTTTCGCTTTCTTCAAAGGCGATGCGGCCGATATCATCAGAGGGCCGAATATGTAACATATGTACCGGTCTGAGTTGGGTTTTGTGATTTGGATCCGGTGATTGAATGAGGTTTAGCGTATCGTTGATGCGCAAGAGTCTTTCAATATCCATAAAGATATTGTCCATAAGAATAGCGTTGGTGATGACTGAGACAACACGAGCCAGTGTTGGCATTATTGGTGTTCCGTCAGTGGGATCCTCAAGCTTTATTTCTTTTTGCACTCCAACAATTATGAGTTTGTCAGCGCCAAGCTTTATCGCGGGACTTAAAGGCGTAAGATTACGTAAGCAGCCGTCGCCAAAAAAGCCATGAGAAACTTCAATAGGAGGAAAAAATACCGGAATGGCTGTCGATGCCATCACGTGATCGGCAGTGATTTGGCAAAATTCAGAAAATCGGCGTACTTTCTTCCAGGGTTTGATTTCGTCGACACCTTGAACGAAAGTGACGCGATTGGAATTAGCGTAGTTCGTGGCGTTGATGGCGAGTGCTCTAATTCTTTTGGCCTCTATATTTTTTTGAATTTGCTCAAAGGCAATGTTTTCAGAAAGTAAACCTCTAAGTGGTGTGCTGTCGAGAAGAGAGAGCGCTCTTTTTCTTTTAACGAAAGAACCAGTGGTTAACTCTTTAAGGAGGCGAAAACCGATTCGACTAAAAGAGAGGGTATCAGTGCGAATCACTTGCTCTGTTTTAAGAGTTCCCCATAGATAACCAATTTTTTCGCCAGCGGATTTTAGGTCACCTGCATGAGCGGCAAGAAAGCTAGCATTGATCGCGCCAGCGCTTGTGCCAGTGATGATAGGGAAGGGGTTTTTGTAACCATGGCGATCGGCAAGTTCTGTAAGTGCTTTTATTGCGCCGGCTTGATAGCCACCGCGCGCGCCGCCGCCTGATAAAACGAGTGCCGTTGTGGTCGAATCTTCAGATCCCATAACTTCATATTAGGACAGGAAACCGCGAGTGAAATCAGCAAATTAAATAAATGGATAAAAGTCTAGTTGTTGAGTGGGTTTGCTGGCGCTATTTAGAGTCCACTAAAAAGATTGGAGCATTTGCGTAAGTGGTAGGCCCTAACGGCATTTACATTAATAGACTGGGGCTTAATATGATGTTGGGTATTACCAACATAGGTGACCCAAACTCTGACGTGTGGCCAGCGGTGAAGTTCACGCATCAGTCCTTCAATTGCCTTTTCATCGTTCTGATAGTCATCGTCGTTAAACTCCATAATCGCAAATTTTATACTTTTGCCGTTTCTAATATTCTCTAAGACTTCTTTCTCAGCCTGTTCGCAAAAGCCCATTAACTTTTCAAGTTTAGCCTTTTCAGTATCTGGAGAATTGCCAACAGCGGCGATATTTTCCAATCGGTAGTCTTTAGGCGCAAGTCCGTTGCCATGCATTTTTGCCCGATATTTCTGAGGAAGGTGCCCGCTGATATCGGTATTTACTAGTCCATCGAGAATATTCTCAGCACTCTGCCTTCTCGCGGTTAATATAAAAGTTCTGTGCATTTGCTCCGGATTGCTAACATCGTTCAACCAATTTTCCCAGGCGGGACCAAGCCATTCTGATGAATGTTTTCGACGTAACGTATCCTCGATCGTAGCTCTGAATGACTGTTCATTTGCGAAGTCGCGAAAGGAATTGCCACGATAACCGTAATGTTTATAGACACCCGGCTTACCAACCATTTCGCCGACTTCGGCAAACTTTTCGGTGGAAATTCCCAGCTCTTTTGTAGCGCCTTGAATGGCGACCGTGTCGGGATCAGCATAGATATAGATCTTACTGGTTGTATGCATGATCGTATCATCAAAGTCGTAGACCTTATAAACTATATACTCTTTTTCTTGCGCTTGCAGATTTACTGCAAAGGCTATAGTCAAAAGCAAACTCGCGATACGAAACACTTACGCTCCCTTAGCAAAAAGTAACGAACACTGTAACTTGTTAGCTTGCGACTTTTTACTTTCGGCCTTCGCTTCTTCCTTAGCGGCTTTAACTTCGTCTTTCATTTCCGTCTTTGAAACTTTACCGGCAAAGATATTTTGCGCGAGGTTGTAAGCTTTGCTTAGCTCGTCACCTTGAAAGCCGCGGACTTCAAGCATGTAATTAATGGTTGCTTCCATCTTGGCATCTTGACCTTCTTTGGCGGCTAAAAGATCTAAGTTGTCGGTAAATACGCGAGCGAGTAGCTCCTCTTTTTTAATTTCCCCTGCACCGGGTTTAAGAGGCAGACTAGTGTACCATTCGGCGAAAGCAGCGAAGTGCTCCAGTTTCTCTGAGATGGTGTCAAGATCAGCCAATGCCTCTTTGTGTGCTTCTTTTTCAACGCGTTTGCTTAAGAAAGCGCGGAGCTTTTTGCCAGCTTCGCGATAGTCTTTTTTAACAACCAGTGCATCGAGTTGTTTGACTTCCTCGACGTCCAGCATGTCTGGTGTGAAAATCATTTCTTTATCAAAAGGAAAGTCGCCGCCTTTTAAGTTTCCTTCGGCGTCTTTATGCGCAAAAACGTCTTTTAACTTCATATATTCGTAAGCCTCATATGCCCTTGCAGCCAAAATATGGCGAGGAAGTTTTGCCCGCCAAAGAATACTAGTGAGCTGACTTTTTGCAGAAGCGGGAGTGCCGACAACGGCGAAGATTAAACCG
Organism: uncultured Bdellovibrionales bacterium; assembly: GCA_964415155.1. Lineage (GTDB taxonomy): Bacteria > Bdellovibrionota > Bdellovibrionia > Bdellovibrionales > SG-bin7 > CAYPZY01. The sequence goes on along the minus strand of CAYPZY010000064.1, from coordinate 868 downwards.
ACTAGTTCCTTTTCGGAAATGTTGGGCTGTTGGCCTTGTTTAAAGGTGGCGAGATGCGAATACCATCTAAAAAATTGGTTAATGGAGAAAAGTTTCGAATCAAGTTCCTTTTGCGAGACGCGGTACTTGGTTTCTAAACGTGACTCTACTCTTTTTGCGATGTCTCTAATAGTCTGTTCAAAATTTTTAATAGTGCTCTCCTCGATAGGAACTCTATTAATCATTTTTGGAATTTCTTCGATACCTTTTTCCTTGATTAAGTCGGCGGGCAATAATCCCATTAGTTTGGCAAATCCATCGATGACCACTGAACGATCTAACTCAGCACCAACTTGCCGCTTTAAAAGGTCGTCTTTATAGCTAAGAATGCTGTTGGCTTTCGCACGAATGAAGTTCGCCATTTCACCGATGATAAACCAAAAGGATTGGCGTTCGGCATTTCGCTTAGCCTTACTAAGATTATAACTGTCGTCCCACATCATTGTAATGTCGGTCCATTCTTGAAATGAAGTGCGTTCTTTGCGGATCCGCACAAGTTCTGCCGTCTGCTCGGGAGTTAGTCCGTATTCGCCATTTCTTGCTTCAAAGCCTTTAGCTACCTTCATTTTGGTGATCCAATTTTTGACATGTGTAAGGATGCGATGATTGGGAGCACCATCAGGATCAACATCCTTGGCGCCGTCGCGTGTTTCAAAGTTGGTAGCGATGTCGAGATAAAGATGCTTACCGGTTTGGGGATCCTTCTTTAGAATATCGCCACGAAAGCCGCGAAAGACCTTTCCTACAGGTGAAACCACGTCGGTACCTGTCATTACTGCACCTAGACCGTAGCTATGGGCACTAACGAATTGAGCGTCGAGCATTCCAC
>CAYPZY010000063.1:0-10826 GCA_964415155.1 uncultured Bdellovibrionales bacterium | reverse complement strand
AAGCACTGCGCCGGCGAATCCTGCTCCCGCGAGGGCAATTTTCTTCTTCACAGTTCACCTCCGACCACATGATTAAAAATTGGTATTTTCAAGTCGTAAAAGTAGCGATCAATAGCATCTTCTAAGGATGGGAGAATGCGCGCCTTTTCCGTAGACAGTGCGCTGTAAGAAGGACGCTTCGCCACCAATTTCAAATCACTCGTGGCACAGGGACGAATCAAGCGATAATCTAGTAACGCTAGACCTTTGCTATTGGCAGCGGTTGCAGCCATGGTTGCAAACTCCGCCCAACTGACTTGACCACTATTGGTCAAGTGAAGCAATCCGTAAACACCATCAATGAGAAGATCAAGACACGTATTTACCAAATCCGGCAAATAGGTCGGCGACATCGTCATGTCGTTAGCCACATCCACTGCTTGGCCTTGAATGAGAGAGCGCAAAACATTCGTAAGAAAGTTATGTTCATCCCAGGGGCCAAAAAAAGAACTTGTACGCACCACCAAAGCATCTGAATAGTTGTGAAATATTATTTTTTCGGACTCTGCCTTGCTTTGCCCGTAGACGTTAATTGGCGATACGGGATGGTCTTCCAGATAAGGAGAATTTCCCGAGCCGTCAAAAACAAAGTCGCTGGAAAAAGTAACAAGGGGAATTTTTTTGTCGGCACAAATTCGCGCCAAATTTTCTGGCCCCGCCACATTCTCGCGGAAGCACTTTTCGGGTTCCGACTCAGCCAAATCGACGCGTACATAGCCCGCTGTATTTATAACTGCCCACGGCTTTATTTCGCTAATGGCTTTCTCCACAGCTGCAAAATCAGCAATGTCCATCTCTTGACGAGTAAGTACTTGGCAAGAAAGATGACGTTGTTGACAAATCCGCCTAAAAGTTTGCCCTAAAGTTCCCGTTGCTCCAGTGATTAAAATCGATTTCGAAGACGCAACTTTACCGGCGCTTATAGGAGAAGACTTTCGCCACCAACCTTCTTGCTCCAAAAGCGGATGCTGAAATTCTTTATTATCGACGTAAGATTTTATCATTGGCACTAAAGCCGTTGGTCGCGGTTTATTCGCCCTGATATCGAAAACCCCTGATTCATAATAGTCCAGGCAGTTTGTACACAAGCTGTTCCAATCAAATGAACCTAACAAACTCCAAGCGGTTATCGCTCGCATATCGACGCCTTGTTGCTGAAGATTTTCAGCCGCCGCGCGAATTTCCTTGAACCAGCGCATTTGCGATTCGCGAAACCCGTGCATATGAATTTCCGTAACTGCCATCGGTAAATGGTAACGCTGCCAGGCCTCAAGAAAAACTTTCTCCGCTAGTGGTGCTTCTGAGTAAGGAAAATCAACTGCGCCGACATCGGCATAGCGATCCTGACCATTACCCCCGTGAAAGCATTCGGGATAGAGTTCTAATCTTTGATCAAGGAAGCGATTACTTAACAGGTAATGGTTGATACCGAGGATATCTGGTGGCATAGAGTTTTCCAAAAGCCATTTAAGCTCTCTTTCAGTAAGACCGCTGTCGATCAGATATTTGTAGAGGTAATGATGGGAATCAACTTTTCCGCAAAGCAAGTCAAAGGATAACCACCGCCGCTCGTTTTCAAAGTGCACCTGGTATTGAAGCTTTTCGGTTCCCTGGGCGCGACCAAGATCCTCTGTTTGAATCAAACGCGCACGCGGATTTACTTCTCGCACACATCGCATGGCAAGCACTGTCGCTTTAATTTGTTGAAACAAAGCCCTTACAAAAACCGCATCACTATGTTTATGTGGATACCAAATTCCATATAGGCCACTGAACCGCGCCGTCGTTAACGGCTCATTGATCGGAGTGTAATCTTCAACCCAAGGAAAGCGTCGGGCAAACTGCGTGGCGTAGTCGACAAAGTTTTCGATAAAATTATTTTCGATCAGACTTGTAAAGGACGGGCCACTGCCATGGTGAAGGAGCCCAGCAATCGGCACGAGACCAACGCGCTCCATTTCGCGCAACCTTTCAGCAAACTCATTCCACTCAAAAGATTTACCATCTCGAGTCGCGGTTTCCCACAAAAACGGATAGCGAAGCCTTTCAATTCCGAGACTTGCAAAAAGCGCAATATCAGACAGACGCTGATCATGACCGCTTTTTCGACACTGATCGAGATAGAGGTCACCTACACGATTAATCGTGCACTCAACTCCTGCCCAAATGGAGATTGGCATCTTAAATACCCACTTGCGCTGCAAATCCCTGTGATGCGGTAAAACTTTTTAATTTGCTACGAAATCCCCTTGACGTATTTTCTAAACTTGCCATTTGCTGACAAGTGTTGACCCAAGATAACTGGGACAAGAATTGATCTACGCGTTTTAACCAAGAAGGATCCTCTTGCGCTTCCTTCATCGCCATTTCGGCAGATTTAACAAAGTCTTCGGGAGTATCGGCGATGTAGACGAGCTTTTCTTTTCCGTAGGGACGTACCACGTCTCTGATCGATGTCGATACCACTGGCTTTCCTGCTGCCAAATATTCGGGAGTTTTCGTGGGCGAAATAAATTTGGTAGATTCATTTTGTGCAAACGGCAACATTGCAAGATCCCAACCCGACAGGTATGCAGGTAGGTCCTTGTAATCTTTCATTCCCAAGTAATGAATGTTTGCCCTCTTTGGCAGTGTGTTTGGATCAATTTTTACTACTGGTCCGATCATAACAAGATGCCAATCTGGACGAAGGCTGGCGATACCATCGATGAGTTTAATGTCCATACGCTCATCGATGACACCAAAAAATCCCAATCGTGGGTGGGGAATTTCCTTTTGATCGGCTGGATCAACTTTGATTGTGCGAGCTGTGGCAAAGTGTGGAACATCAATACTGCTTGGAAATGCGTGAATATTATTATGTAAATGTTTTTTTGCTTCATATAAAGAAACGCCGCCAGTAAAAACAACGTCGGCCATACGAAGAAGTTCTTTCTCGAAATCACGAAGCTCAGTAGGAGCGTTTTTAAACGCAGATAGCTCGTCCATGCAATCATAAATAATTAACTGCGGATTCAAATGCTGCGTAAAAGGAAGTGCCATCGGTGTGTAGTACCAAGCGGTATAGTCAGAAATCATTTCTTCTTCGATCAATTCGTTTACCAGCGCCATGAGTTCTTTGGTTGTCTCTTGTTCTGTAAGACCTTTAGGTAAGTGCGGGCAAATGACTTTTAGAGAGTTCGGTCGCTCACTGTAATGCAGGTAAGAAAAGTCAAAGTTAGAAAACTTTGGTTCTTCAATAAAGTACACACGACGATTTTCTGCGAATCGCGACATTAAATGTTGGGGCCGCTGAAAGACAAAATCCCAACGAAGATGACTGAAAACCAGCAAGTCAGAGGTACAAATATTTGGTGGAATTGTTTCAAGATCAGCTGCTTGCTGCGCCCTTTTCATACACTACTCCTCATTTTTAATTTTATGTTAAGGCTGTCACAACGTGACAGCTTGTTTGTCGAGAAATTCTGCACATTGTGTGCCATTGACTGCGGGCACATTATTTGTAAGTCTTCCTCCACTATGATTGAGACAAATTCTACCTCTCCACTAGCAACTGAAAACAAAATTGTTGAGGCAAAATGGGAAACCTCAGAGTCAAATTTCCCCCGCAAACAGATGCGAAGAAAAAAATGGATTTCACTAAATGGTCCATGGAAATTCGCTTTCGACGATGGCTGTGGCTGGACATCACCAAAAGATATTTCCCATTGGCCTCTCAGTATCAATGTGCCGTTCGCACCTGAAGCATCCGCAAGCGGCATTGGTGATAACAAATTTCATAAATGTTGCTGGTATCAGAAAAAAATAAAACTCAAAAAAACCGAAACAGGAAAACGTCTGCTCTTGCACTTTGGTGCGGTTGATTATGACGCTCGCGTTTGGATGAATGATGTATTTCTTGGCTCTCATCAAGGGGGACACACCCCTTTCTTTTTTGATGTAACCGCAGCGTTAAATGAAAATGAAGAGCAAACTATTTCTGTTTATGCGCATGATGACCCCCATGATTTAACTAAACCGCGCGGCAAGCAAGATTGGCAATTAGAACCGCACAGTATTTGGTACCCACGCACAACTGGAATTTGGCAGAACGTGTGGCTGGAAGAAGTTCCCGATACTTATATCGATCGTATCAATTGGACGCCGCTTTTAGAGCGATGGGAAATCGGCTGCGCAGTTTTTTTGGCTGGTTCGCCAAGTGAGAATTTACGTTTAAAGGTGCGACTGACTGTTGGTGGCAAGCTACTTGCCGACGACAGCTATCAGGTGATTCATCAAGAAGTGCATAGACGTATTGCCCTCTCTGACCCTGGAATTGATGACTTTCGCAATGAACTTTTGTGGAGTCCCGAAAAACCCACTCTGATTGACGCAGTACTGGAAGTTTGGGACGGCGAGCATTTACTTGATCGCGTGCAATCTTACACAGCACTGAGGAGTGTCTCGGTTCAACGCGGAAGATTTCTTTTGAATGGTCGCCCCTATTATATGCGACTGATCCTGGATCAAGGATATTGGTTAGAAACTCTGATGACGCCGCCGTCATCAGATGCTCTTCGTAAAGATATTGAGTTAGTCAAAGCCGCAGGTTTTAACGGGGTTCGAAAGCACCAAAAGATTGAAGATCCCGATTTTCTTTATTGGGCCGATGTTCTTGGCCTTCTAGTCTGGGAAGAGATGCCGAGCGCCTACCGATTTTCTCACGAATCCGTTGAGCGTTTAATGAAGGAGTGGATCGAAATTATCGATCGCGACTCCAACCATCCGTGCATTGTTGTTTGGGTACCATTTAACGAATCGTGGGGGGTTCCCGACCTCGCCGAAAAGACGGCGCACCAAAACTGCGTGCAAGCCATGTATCACCTCACCCGCACACTTGATCCCACTCGGCCCGTCATTGGCAATGACGGCTGGGAAAGCACAGCGACAGATATCTTGGGGATTCATGACTATGATGCCGATCCAGATCATCTATTAAAAAAATATTCTGTAGAAGCTAATCTCGCAGATATTCTAAGCCGTCGTTGGCCCGGCGGCAGAATGCTCACCGTCGATGGTTTTCCTCATCGCGGGCAACCAATCATGCTAACTGAATTCGGTGGCATCGCCTACGTTGATCCGCAAATTAAAGCTGCCAATAAAGACAAGGCGTGGGGTTACGCTGTTTCGGAAAGTCTCGATGAGTTTCAGAGCCGCTTTGAACATCTCTTTAACGTCATCAATCGAATCGAGCTGTTCTCTGGATTTTGTTACACACAGTTCACCGATACGTTTCAAGAAGCAAACGGGCTTTTCCGCATGGATCGCTCGCCGAAACTTCCCATTAAACTTATCGCCCAAAATATTAGAGGGATTGGCAATCTAAGAGGAGGCTTTAATAGTCCTGTCATTTCTACGAACTTTATCCCGGGAATGCCAAATGAACCCTCACAAAATTTATAAAAGGACCTTAACTAAACCTGACGGCCGACCAATGCATTTGTATGCGGCCGATCAGCCTGTGAGCGATAACATTGTTGCGACTTCTCCCCGCAATGATAGCTTACCGGGATCACCGCATTTGCGATGGCATCCACTACGAGAGGAATGGGTGGCCTACGCGAGTCATCGGCAAAATCGTACGTTCCTCCCTCCTAAAGAATTTAATCCTCTTGCACCAACAACCTCGAATAACTTTCCCACGGAATTACCGCAAGGAACATACGATGTCGCAGTTTTTGAAAATCTTTTTCCAAGTCTAGGCCTAAACACAAACTTAGAAGGAGTTCCCGAGCTTTTTGTGCCGACAGCTGCTGGTAAAGGAGTATGCGAGGTTGTTGTGTTTACCAAAGACCCCAATACAAGTTTAGGCCGACTCCCTCTTAGTCAACTCGAATTGATTCTTGAAGTCTGGAAGGACCGTTACCAAGATTTAAGTCAAATAGACGAGATAAAATACATTTTGCCATTTGAAAATCGCGGCGTGGAAATGGGAGTAACACTTCATCACCCACACAGTCAGATTTACTCCTATCCGTTTATTCCACCTTTGCAAAAGACCATGCTCCATGCCCAGACCCATTTCTACAAAAAGTTTCACAAGGGACTGTTAGAAGACCTCATTGAAAAAGAATTGGAATTCAAACGGCGGGTAATTTGGCAAGAAGCAAGAGCCTTAGCGTTCGTACCTGTTTGCGCCCGTTACCCTTACGAAGTCTGGATCGCTCCACTCCGCAAAATCGCTACAATGAATGATTTGACTTTCGAAGAGACCCGCGATCTTGCGAAGACTCTCAAAGCGGTACTTTTAAAGTACGACAATCTTTGGCAAAAGCCGTTTCCCTACCTCATGGCGTTGTACGCAGCTCCCTGCGATGGCGAGGACCATCCCGAATGGCATTTTCACATTGAATTTTATCCTCCTTACCGCAGTCGAGACCGTTTAAAATTTTTAGCAGGTACAGAGTTAGCGGCAGGACTATTTATTAATGATACTTTACCCGAAGACAAAGCTGCTGAGTTGAGGCAAGTCACAATCGAGTTGGAGTAAAAAATGATGCATACTTTTAGTGAGGTTTTTGGTTACGAAAATCAAACCTTCAGCGAAGCCCATGGCAGAGTAAACCTAATCGGAGAACACACAGACTATAACAACGGGTTTGTCTTACCGACGTGCCTGCCTCACTCGGCGCGCGTTTTTTTGCGATCACGTAATGATCATCTGGTTAAATTTTACAGCACTAATTCTTCGACAAATAAAGATGGCAGTTTCCACGAGTACGCATTAGGTAGCGAAGAAAAGCGAAACCATTGGACCGATTATTTTTTGGGAGCTACTTGGCTTTTGCGAAAGAAAGGTTATCACATCTATGGCTTTGACTGTTTACTCAACTCGAACGTTCCGTTAGGAAGTGGCCTTTCTTCCAGCGCCGCTTTAGAAGTCAGTTTATTAAAAGGCATCAATAAACTTTTTCAGTTAAAGATTGATGACCTCACTATCGCCCGCTATGCGCAAGAAGTTGAAAATGAATTTGTTGGCGCTCATGTCGGCATCATGGACCAAATGGCGGCAAGTATAGGTCAGGTGGGTGAAGCCCTTTTTATAGATACGGAGACGCTTAAATACCAACAAATCCCACTTGTCTTCGACGGCGCAGAACTCCTCGTCATCAACTCAGGTGTTACTCATAGCAATGTGCATGGCGGGTACAATCAACGACGCCGTGAATGTGAAAGTGCTTGTCGCATTCTGCATATCCCTTCTCTTCGGCAGGCAGATAAGTCTCTCATCGAAAACGCTTCCCTACCTGCGATGGAAAGAAAGCGCGCTCGCCACGTCGTCTGCGAAAACGCGCGCGTCCTTGCCGCAGTGGCGGCTTTACGCCAATCCAATCACATTCTTTTAGGCCAGCTTTTTAGAGAGTCACAGGCTTCGATGCGTGATGATTATGAGATTTCTATTCCTGAAATAGATCTTCTTATTAACCTCACCGAAAACACCGACGGCCTCTGCTATGGTGCGAGACTAACCGGCGCAGGCTTTGGCGGCTCAATCGTCGCGATTGTGAAAAAAGGCAGCGTTCACAGGATCATGGAAAAAGTTCTTCCCATTTATCGCAATCAAACCGGTCGTATTGCATCTATCGTGATGCCAATATGATGGCGTTGTAAAAAAGTAAAAACGCCGAAACTTTTCAACAGTTTCTTTGCCAAATTCGTCCCTTCAAAATTATAACTTAAAAGACCTACAAATAGGGAAAGGGAAAAGAAATGACAAAATTTATCTACGCTATCGCACTTACATGTCTTGCCTCAGTAGTAAACGCTCAACAATTAGCATCACCGCTCGTGGAGAGAGTTTCACGCCAAGGCGAGGTCCACGAAATTTGCCAAATTTATGCGAATGGCGTGCAATTCCTTACGAATGGAAAAATGGGTCGTTCACATCCTCTTAAATTTGATAATATCATCACCAGTTGGGATAGCCTTAAAAGCGCCTTAAAAGAAGCGCAAGACGGTGAACTAAAAGATAATCCTGCAGATAAAGACGAAACTATTCTTGTCGTGCATATGGGTTACGTTGAAGTAAATCACGGTCCTCGCACATTTTTTGAACCAGTGTTTCTTAAACGCCGTGGATTTGATCCACAAATTAACAGTTCAACAGCCGCTGAGAATATCGTTAAATTTTCAGAAGCTAACTGTAATTAATTAAATTTTGTATTGTCGCAAGTTTCCGGCTCGTTGTAGATTGGGACGTTACTCCCGCTACAAGGTTTGTACGCCGGAACTCCTGTTCCATCAGTAAACCAAAAAATTGACGTGCAAGTCGGGTTGGCAGTTAGACTGCCGACTCCTGCGCACGCAGCGTTGGTGATCCGATAAATTGCTGTTCCCTGCTGAGCAGGAGAAGGTGTCGGTGCCGGCGAAAGTGATGGAGCTGAGGCAGGCGCCCGCTGAACATTATTGATCGGTCCACTGTTGTTGAGAATATCTGAAGTAGGAGCGGCGGCGACCACTGGCGGCGGTGCCAAACCATTGCACCTGCCACCGTCAAAAAATCCTCCCAGAGATGAACATATTGCCGCTGGATCAGGTTGGATTGTACACTTGCTGTTAGCGGCATCAAATGTACCTCCCATCATAAAACAAAGTTCTTGTTTATTGATTTCAGAATTCAATGTCGTACTACAACTAGTAAGATTACCAGAGGCGTCGGCCACCAGTTGCAGAGGGATGGTTGAGCGTTTCGACTGCGCACCCATTACATCGGGCTTCATTATATCTAAAATTAATTCTGCCGTGTAAATCGTTTGGCTTCCTACCAAAGAAGACAGAACGTTAAAATTTCCCACGTACATTGCAGCCACGTAGGCTTCGCGCTTTGCCTCATTACTGACTTGGATTAATGTTTGGCCACTATTGAATTTAAGTGTGTTAATCGTCAGATAACTTTTATCAGCCGGAATTTTTTTTGAGGAAAAATTCTCTATGTTTTTTGTGCAGGTAGCCTGATTATCCATTGCGATTCTTGCCAGCAGAGCGATGGAATTTGCTTGTTCATTAACGGCAGTGGTACGAATGGTTTTTGCTTGGTTAACCATCATTTGCGCTAATCCAGTTGCAATAATCACCCCTACCACCATCGCGACCATTACCTGAATAAGGCCGAAGCCCTTTTCTTTGGTAATCATATACACCCCTAATAATTTCATTTTACTAGAGGTGTTTGCGGAGATTTCTCAGCATTTTGGCATTTTGTTTTTGCTGTATCAAAATGATTCACTGAGAAGAAAACGGACGCGCAAATTGGACTTAATTACCCGAGTGGGCGCGGGATCTTCCTCCAATACGGTTAAAATCATTTTGAAAGTTTGGTATGTACTCTGCAGTTTCGTTAACCAATGCTTAAGGATCTCTTCTTAAAAACCCGTCAGGACACGCTCGATATCTGTAAAAATCTCTGCACAGATGATTACAACGTCCAGCCCTGTGCTGATGTTAGTCCACCAAAGTGGCACCTTGCGCATACTAGTTGGTTTTTTGAAACTTTCATTCTACAAACCTCAGTTCCTAACTATCAATTTTTCTTCCCCGAATACCAAAAGATTTTTAATTCCTATTACACTTCGATTAACGAACCATGGCAACGCGACAAGCGTGGAGTACTTTCTCGCCCAAGCCTTAAAGAAATCTTAGATTATCGCTCATACGTTGACACTAAGATGCTAGAAATTCTTAACGAGGACTCGCTGAACCTTGAATTCATTCTAACTGGCCTCCACCACGAACACCAACATCAGGAGTTACTGTGGATGGACATCAAATATATTCTTGGCCAGAACCCTCTCCACCCCCCTTATCACGCAGACATCGTGAGCGAAGAAAGGCAAAATGGGCAAGCTCTTGATTTTATCCCCTTCGCTGCGGGACTTACCGAAGTTGGTGTCGATCCCCAATTAAATAAAAGTACATTAGAAAATTTTTATTTTGATAATGAGACACCCAGGCATCAGGTATTTCTGCAATCCTTTGCAATCGCCAATCGCCCAGTCTGCAATGGTGAATATCTCGAATTTATTCAGAGCGGTGGTTATAGAAATGAAGCCCTCTGGTTGAGCGACGGCTGGAAGTTCATTCAAAGTGAAAGAATTGGCGCCCCTCTCTACTGGTTCAACGAATCAAACAGGTGGTACGTTTACGATCTCAGCGGCCTAAAAGAAATGAACCCTCACGACCCGGTTATGCATGTCAGCTACTATGAGGCCGACGCTTTCGCCAGATGGACCAACAAACGGTTACCCACAGAATTTGAGTGGGAATTTGCAAATCAATCTAAAAAATGTGGCGCGGTTTGGGAATGGACACAAAGTTCTTATCACCCTTACCCGCGTTACCAAGCACCCAAAGGAAAACTACGAGAATACAATAGCAAGTTCATGTGCAATCAATTTATTTTACGAGGCGGTTCGAAGTTCACCCCGTCAGCCCACTATCGACCGACTTATCGCAATTATTTTTACCCGCAAAACCGCTGGCAGTTTTGCGGTTTTCGACTTGTGGAGGATAGATAGATGGCTCAAATACTTTCGGCATTTAATTTACACGCGGATATTGAAAACGAGTTTGCGATTGCTGTTGCCAATGGCTTAGCCTACTCTCCTAAAAATATTCCCTCGAAATACTTTTACAATAGTCGTGGTAGTGAACTATTCCAGCAAATCACTGAACTACCCGAATATTACCTGCCACGTTGTGAAGTCGAAATTTTAAAAAGGCACGCCGATGATATGGCGGATCTCATCAGT
>CAYPZY010000062.1:8477-10977 GCA_964415155.1 uncultured Bdellovibrionales bacterium | reverse complement strand
CAGCAAGGGTATGCAGGCGCAGCCTCTTATCAGGGCTTTTATTCAGCGATATCGGATACGACCTCATCTAACGATAGCAAGATCTTCAACCAGTATTATGTTGGTGTTGCTCCTTCTGCAAACCATGGCGCCTCGACCAGCAGATCGGCTGGTGGTTTTCAAATTGAAACAAGTACTAATAAAAACATAACCACAGCCAACGCTCTTTCAATGTATGCCCATCATAATGGAACAGGAACGGTATCCAATCTCGTCGGAGGTACCTCTTACGTTTTAATGGATAACACAACAGGAGCCGTTGGCAGCCTAAGAGGATTAGAGAGTGGCGTGAATGTTACTGCAGGAACAGTCACCGACGCCGTTGGAGCCAAAGTTTATGGTGATATTACTGGCGGCACAGTCTCTCGCTTGATTGGTTTGCAGATTTATGATCTATCGAATAGCTCAGCGACGGTCACCAATAGATATGGAATAAGGATTGAGCCGTTTACTGGCACGGCGACAACCGATGATTACGGAATTTATCAAGCTGGTACAGTTCAGAAAAACTATTTCGCTGGCAACGTCGGTATCGGGACAGCATCACCATCACAGAAATTGCACGTGTATAAAAATGATAACTCATTTTTAACTTTTAAGTTAGAAAATGCATCCGCATCAGGTGATCAGGCAGATACTACTTTCAATATGAAAACTCGGGGTTCCGACTACTCACTTCATGTGAACGACGAAACAAATAATTTCGCAATTCTGGACAATACCTCTGGCGCGATACGCATGATGCTTGACGGTAGTGGTAACATGGGGCTCGGCGGAAGCATAACTTGGCCAACGTTCGCCTCGGCTACAATCTACTTGGGAGCGAATGGAAGAGTCGGTATTGGCAATAACAATCCTGGTTACGCGCTCGATGTAACAGGCAATGCTAATAAGACTGTCGGTGGTACTTCTTGGTCGAATGTCTCTGACAAAAGATTAAAAAATGTAACTGGCGAGTTAGGCTATGGATTGGAAGCCATATTAAAACTCCAACCTATCCGCTTTCGTTACAAAGACATACCCACAATGAATTTGAGCTCCAAAGAGGAAAACTATGGTTTCGTTGCGCAAGATGTGCAAAGAATAATTCCCGAGGCCGTAAAACAACGTAAGGATGGGTTCCTCGAATTAAATGTCGATCCGATTCACTGGGCGGTTATCAATGCGGTCAAAGAGATTTACCAATTAATAAAAGATCTATTTAAACATGACAAAGTTCAAGATATTGAAATTGAAAATCTCAAAAAAGAAAACAATGAATTAAAAGCACGAATTGATAAAATGGAAAAGATTCTTCTCGAAAGGGAAAACCTTTCAAATTCATTTTAAATAAGTCCAACCATTCCTAAATTGGATTTTAAGAAGATAGTCAACAAGTTTGTCCCAACTTTATTTTCCCAAATAGCCCCACCTCGGCATTGCCATTGCAGTTGCTAATTCACCAAAATCGCCTCCTCAAATACATGTTTATCATTCTACAAACGGGGCAAATTGTATTTGCGGTGACGAGGCAAAACGGGACGAATTTTATTTCTTAACAAAATATTAGGGGTGCACTGCATGAGAACATCTGGTTCGACAACTCAGAGTTCAAAAAAGAAAAAAGAAGGAATGACCAATCCTTCTCCAATAGAAAAATCAAAATCCACAAATCCCGAAGGGAAATTGGAATTTAGTTCTTATCAAGGCTCTGGCGTTTCGCGACAGGAATTGCGCGAATTGCTGCGGGTTGTGCGGGCGGTTCGCTCTGGAAATTTTGCTGTCAGAATGTCCCTTGGTGTGGAAGGTGTCGTTACCGAAATCGGTGAAGTATTAAACGATATTATTGAGCTTAATCAAAACATGGCCGAAGAGATCGTGCGTGTGCGCAACATCGTGGGTCTCGAAGGGAAGATGACTGAACGTCTCTCCATTGGAAATATCAAAGGTAGTTGGGCGACAAGCGTTGAAGCCTTGAACTCTCTGATCGGAGATCTGGCGCAACCAACAACGGAAGCCGCGCGAGTTATCACCTCGGTGGCGAAAGGTGACTTATCACAAAAGATGGCCATGGATATCGATGGACGACCACTCAAAGGGGAATATCATCGCATCGGTCTTACTGTGAACGTGATGGTGGACCAACTAAACTCGTTTGCATCAGAGGTGACTCGGGTTGCAAAAGAGGTGGGTACGGAAGGTAAACTCGGTGGTCAGGCCGACGTAAAGGGTGCCTCAGGTATTTGGCGTGACCTGGTTGATAACGTGAACGGGTTAGCTGGCAACTTAACAGATCAAGTGCGAAACATCGCGAAGGTGACAACAGCGGTTGCGAAGGGTGACTTGTCACAAAAAATTACGGTGGATGCAAAGGGTGAGATTTACGAGTTGAAAAACACGATCAACGTGATGGTGGATCAGTTATCATCATTCGCAGCGGAGGTGACTCGGGTTGCGAAAGAGGTGGGAACAGAAGGACGTC
>CAYPZY010000062.1:0-8377 GCA_964415155.1 uncultured Bdellovibrionales bacterium | reverse complement strand
TTCATGGCGTCCAACCTCACCAAGCAAGTGCGCGGTATCGTCAAAGTTGTGACCGCGGTTGCAAACGGTGACTTGAATCAAAAATTCGTTTTGGAAGCAAAAGGGGAAGTGGCGGCGCTTGCAGAAACGATCAACAATATGACTGACACACTTCGCACATTCGCCGATCAAGTGACAACGGTTGCAAGAGAGGTGGGAATCGAAGGTAAACTCGGTGGACAAGCAAAAGTTCCTGGTGCTGCCGGTACTTGGAAAGACTTAACGGACAACGTGAACCAGCTAGCTGGTAACTTAACATCGCAAGTGCGAGCGATCGCGGAAGTGTCAACAGCGGTTACAAAAGGTGACTTGACTCGTTCTATTACGGTCGAAGCGCAAGGTGAAGTGTCAGCGCTTAAAGATAACATCAACCAGATGATCGGAAATTTAAAAGATACGACTCAGAAAAATACGGAACAAGACTGGTTGAAAACAAACTTAGCGAAATTCTCAGGCATGATGCAAGGTCAACGCAGTATCACCTCGGTTGCACAATTGATTATGTCAGAGTTAACTCCACTCGTAGATGCTCGTCTTGGAACGTTCTACATCGCTGACGGCGAAGAGGATACAACCCTTAGTATGATCGCAAGTTACGCTTTTAGTGAGCGTAAAAATCTCAATAATAAATTTAAGTTGAAAGAAGGTTTAGTTGGTCAATGCGCATTTGAGAAAAAACGCATTCTTCTTACTAATCCGCCTCTTGACTATATTCATATTAATTCGAGTTTGGGTGAGGCGACTCCTGCCAATATCGTTGTTCTTCCTGTTCTGTTCGAAGAGGAAATTAAAGCGGTGATTGAGCTCGCGTCCTTTAAACCATTCTCACACAACTATATTAACTTCCTTGATCAGTTAATGGATTCCATCGGTGTTATCTTGAATATGATCTCCTCCTCAATGCGTACTGAGGAACTGCTTCAGGAACTTAAAAAATCTAACGCCGAACTTGAAGCTCAAGCTAAAGAACTTGAAGACAAAGCGAAACTTCTTGAAGTTAAAAACCAAGAGGTTGAGTTGGCCTCACAGAGTCTCGAAGAGAAAGCCGAACAGCTCTCACTTATTTCTAAATATAAGTCCGAGTTCTTGGCCAACATGTCGCACGAACTCAGAACGCCACTCAATAGCTTGCTGATTCTTTCGCAAACTTTGGCGGAAAATAGAGAGAGAAATCTTAGCACTGAGCAGGTTAAATTCGCAGCGACCATCAATTCAGCTGGTCAGGATTTATTGGCGCTCATCAACGAAATTCTCGATCTTTCTAAAGTGGAAGCTGGAAAAATGCCTGTTGATCCTAAAGGTGTTAAAGTTAATCAGATTCGTGACTACTTGGATTCCACATTCAAGCCGGTTGCAGGGCATAAGAATTTGGATTTCCAAATCGTTACGCAAGAAGGTCTGCCTGATAATATGTTCACCGATGAAAATCGCTTGCAACAGATTCTCAAGAACCTTCTTTCTAACGCTTTCAAATTTACTGAAAGTGGAAATGTCACTCTTAGAATTGGTCTTGCCGACGCGACCAAACGTTTTGATATGGAAACGCTTAATCAAGCTAAGAACGTTATGGCATTTGAAGTTCACGACACTGGCATTGGGATTCCTGCCGAGAAACAAAAACTTATTTTTGAAGCGTTTCAACAAGCAGACGGTACCACCAGTCGAAAATACGGAGGCACTGGTCTTGGTCTTACCATCAGCCGAGAAATCGCAAGGCTCCTTGGTGGCTTGATCGAAGTTCAAAGTGTTCCTGGCGAAGGCAGCACTTTCACATTGTTCTTGCCCCAAAAATATGTCGGCCAAGATACGATCAGCAAACCGACTCCGATAGATGTTCCCGCAGCTTTACCTCGATTACCTGAGACGGCTGATTTCTCTAATAAGAATGTATTGGTCGTCGATGACGACATGAGAAATATCTTCGCCGTCACCAGTATTTTGGAAGCGCAAGGGATGACAGTGAGTTATGCCGAGAATGGCAAACAAGCTATCAGGGCTTTACGCGAAAATCCCAAAATAGACTTAGTACTGATGGACACGATGATGCCGGAAATGGATGGTCTTGAAGCAATTCAATCAATCCGTTCAATGCCGGAGTTTGATGCTTTGCCGATCATCTCACTGACAGCCAAGGCAATGAAGGGTGATCGTGAACAGTGTTTGGCAGCGGGGGCTTCCGACTATATTACGAAACCTGTAAACCCAAGTGACTTATTATCGATGATGTATCTTTGGTTTAACAAGGAACAAAACGCCCAGATTCCTAATGGCAATGGTTTTGTAACACCAACTGTAGAGGCAAACGCGTGAGTGAGCGGCCTGAAAAAGTAAATATTTTGCTTGTAGATGATAGGCCCGAGGGTTTGGTAACCCTCGAGGCAGTACTCACGCAGCCAGGATATAACTTGATCAAAGCTGGCTCAGGTCAAGAAGCGCTCGCTCAAATTCTTGCACATGATTTTTCCGTGATTCTCATGGATGTGCAGATGCCTGATATGGATGGCTTTGAAACTGCTCGTGTGATCAAACAGCGCGAGAAATCAAAAGACATTCCCATTATTTTTGTGACCGCAATCAATAAGGCCGATCGTTTTGTCGTTGACGGATATTCCGTGGGTGCCGTTGATTATCTTTTCAAACCGTTTGATCCTGTCATTTTAAAGTCTAAGGTTGCGGTTCTCGTTGATCTTTATAGAAAAAACAAAAAAGTCATTCAACAAGCCGAGGCGCTTCGTGAATTAGAGAGGCGTGAAAGCTCTCGGGTGTTGGCTGAGTTAGAACTTGAAAGTCGCCGCCGTTACCAGTCGCTTGCCGATGCTATACCGCAGATTTTGTGGCGTGCGGACTCGCTTGGTGTCATTGAATATTACAACCATTTTTGGCACGTTTACTCGGGGTTTAACGCCGAAAAAAGTTTGCGTAGTGGTTGGCAAGACTCAATTCATACTGATGATGTGAGTAGCTTAGATAAAAAATGGAAAGACAGTTTAAAAAATAAGACGGGATTTGAGACGGAATGTCGTATTTGGCATTTTCACTCCGCTTCTTTCCGTTGGCATTTGTTGCGAGTGGTACCGGAGTTTAACGCTCTATCTGAACTGGTTGGTTGGATTGGTATCGCCACTGATATTGATGATCAAAAAAATGTTCAGATGGAACTACTTAAGGCCAAGGAGGCTGCAGATGCTGCGAGTGAAGCTAAGAGTCGCTTTCTGGCCAATATGTCACACGAAATAAGAACTCCTTTAGGTGCGATGCTTGGATTCACAGAGCTGATGGTTACCAAACAACCAACTCCTTTAGAAAAAGAAGAATATCTGACGACCATTCGTCGTAACGGTGAACAGCTCTCACGAATTATTGATGAGATTCTTGATCTTTCCAAAGTAGAAGCGGGTAAACTTGATATTGATTGTTCCTACATGTCGGTTGTTGATTTAATGGCTGACGTCAGTTCATTGATGTCGCTGAATGCGTCTGAACGAGGGCTTTCTCTTGAGTTCAGCATCGAAGGTGTTATTCCCGAAAGGATTTACACTGATCCCACTCGCTTACGCCAAATTCTTTTAAACATTATTGGTAATGGTATCAAATTTAGTCCTCGTGGAACCGTCAAGGTGATCCTCTCCTTTAAAACGCCAAAAAGAAAAGTTGGCGGCAAACTTTGTTTCAGCATTTCTGACAGCGGGCCGGGACTAAGCGAAGAGCAAATTAATAACCTCTTCCAACCATTCAGTCAGGTTGATTCCTCAATGACCCGACGCTATGGGGGCACGGGTTTGGGGTTGGCACTGTCTCGCAGATTCGCGCGTGCCTTGGGTGGCGACGTCATCGTCTCTGAAAGTCAGCCTGGCATAGGAAGTACTTTCAAAGTCACGGTGGATACCGGTGATCTAGATGGTGTTGAATACATTACATCTCTTCAGCAGACATCACTTTTGACCGGCACCAATTCCAATCAAGAGGAAATAAGTCTCGCTGGCTTAAAGATTCTGCTAGTCGAAGATTCCATCGACAACCAAGTTATTGTCAGTAGCTTTTTACAATTTGCTGGCGCCCAAGTGGACATTGCTAACAATGGACTTGAGGGCATGGAAAAAGCACTCAGCGGCGATCACAATCTCATTCTCATGGATATACAAATGCCAATTCTTGATGGCTACGTTGCCACGTCAAAACTGCGCGAGCAGGGTTTCAGCAAACCAATTCTAGCTTTAACTGCTCACGCAATGAATGAAGAACGGCAGAGATGTTTAAGGGTTGGTTGTAACGAACATCTCACCAAACCTGTTAACGTCGAAGAGCTCATAAAACGAGTTCGCGAATTTGCTCTGCCCTGTGCTGCTTCGACCATACACTAGGTAACACTCACGAAGCTTTGTCTCGTGACTTTTGTTTCCCGTGACCTTGACCTTGTGACTGGCTTCCTTGATAGCCGCTCGTATCACTACTTTGACCTTCACGAGTTCGTCCGCTCGGCATTTCGCCTTTAGACATACCAGTGTTTTGCGTATTCTCTCTATTTTGATTTTTATTTTCTTTTTTTGCTGATGTCATTTTTATGATTCCTTTATAGTTAAAGAACGTTAGTAGCTTTAGTAGAAGCAATCTTTGAGCCACTTTTAAAGTGGCCTACCTAATTGTTGTTGCCTTTTGTATAGGGATAGTTGTCTCAAGGGCTTGCCTCCCTGGGGCGAAGAAAGTGGATTCAGTATGTCTAGTAAGCAATTGAATTTACTGCACTATATGAATTGTCATCAACAATTAGGTAAGCCAGTTAACGGAGGAGCCAAATGCGCTCACAATACACCGACTTCGGATTCAGCAGCTTTGCATAATATTGTGAGCGCAAAGAAAAATGACCCGGCGACATAAATAAATAGGGAAATTGGGAACGGTAGGTTTGCGCTATTTCTGAAGCGGTTTCTAGGTCCTTTTGGTTACCGAGAAAAAGCTGCGATTGCGGCCATTCGGTTTGTGCGACAGGCTTCGCGACAAGGCGAGAGAGTTTGGCCAGGAGATAGAAAGAGATAAGAATTTTGTCGGTGGGAGTTTTCAGCAAAGACTTGTTCATTTCGAGGCCGAAAAATTCTTTCATAAAAACAATTGATTTTAAAATAAGAATTGCCTTTGTCCTGAGAGGGCTCGGGGATTTCTGGTAACCAAGTTCAGCTAAACGCAAATCGGTGGCGTATTTCATCATGGCGTAAGGCCGATCTTCGTAGAAATAGAATTTATTGGCACCAAGGCGGTCGGCAAGTTGCCGAACAGCCTCGAAAACGATTTGATGGTCGACATGCCAGCCAATTCCGAGAGGTGCAAAAACTTTATCGGGTTGAAGGGTTTGGATAAGATCATCAATTTTCGCAACGACTTCGGTGAGTGTTTTTTTTTCGTCCTGCTTGTAAAAAAATAAAAGTTCTTTCAAATTTTTATAGCGAGAGTGGCGAAAGGGGGCATCCAGCATATCGACATGAATGCACTTCGCCTGTAGTCGGCTACAAGCTTCATTATCTTCATCTTTGCGGGTTGTTGCTGTCGTTTTTGTCCATGGAGTGGAGTCGTTTTTAGATATCGCTTCGGCTTTGTCATCTGAAAAAATGGTGGCAACGTGAATCTCGAATCCTTCTTGACGAAGTTGTAAACAAGCCTTGGTCGCAGATAAAGCAACATCGTCGAGATGGGGAGCAAGAAACAAAGCCCTTTTCATTATTTAATAATGCCATTGACGATTGATAAAATCTACGTTTACATTTTATTTGTGTTTCGCCTTATTCTTATCCTACCTCTCCTCACTGCTTGTGCTTCCCTTAAGACGGGAAAAGCGATCAACTATGAGGGCTCGACATTTCTCACGAGAGCTATGAAGCAAGATGATAGAGAAATCAACCCGCGTACGGCTTTTGCAGAATTCAAGAGGATTAAAAAGTTGGAAGCTGAATCTGTTAAAGCAGAACGGTTATTTTATGTGATGACCGCTTCGGCGCTTCTTGGCGGTTACTTTGTTGGTTCGCATCTCGTGAAGGATGAACCGTCCGCTGACAAGCAAAATGGAATGATCGTCGGTGGCAGTTTCATAACGGCGGCCATTATTTCTGCTTACTTTTATGACCTTTACTTAGAAGGTATTGTTAAGAATTACAATTCAAGTTTAGGCCGACGTCGTCATTCTTGGGAACTAATACCTAGCTTTATGTTCGTCAGTAACCGTCAGGTTCCCGCGGCGACCATGCAGATTTTCTTTTAATTTTCATTTTGTTTCAGAGCCATCACCCTGGCATAAAAAAATTGGTCATGTACCTTTCTACCAATGGACCATTCGGCAAAGTGAGCCAGACATAAAGGGCGCTTGTCAATAAAGCGTAGATAAAACCTTGAGCTGAGGAAATGCTTAAATAAAGAAGGCTGAGGAGACCGGCAACGGCAAGTGGGAGGTAAAAGGTTAATGCAAATGTGGCGGCAAAGCCATAGTCCGCTGCGAACAATTCAACTTTTCCACTTAGTTGCAGAGTCGCCCAAGTACCCAGAGCAACGATGTTAAAAAATAGGAACGCATCTATGATAGCTAACAAGATGAAGGGAAATTTTTGCGAAAGTAAAAAACGCTTTACTCGAGCGACCGCGAAGATTGCGGCCAGCATATAAGTGAAAAGACCCAAGTAAAATAGGCCTATCATCCCAACCAACTTACCATGGTTCGAACCTCCGAAAAGTGTTCCATAGCATAGCGAATACCCTCGCGACCAAGTCCTGATTGTTTGATGCCACCGTAAGGCATGTTGTCGGCGCGATACGTGGGAACTTCGTTAATCATTATTCCACCGACTTCGAGTTCACGAAAGGCTTGCTGAATCAGATGAGAACTGTCTGTAAAGACTCCTGCTTGCAGACCAAATTTAGAGTCGTTGATTGCTACGAGGGCTGCAGAAAAATCGCTGTAGCTATCGATAGTGGCGACGGGGCCAAAGATTTCTTCGCAACGAATTTTGGAGTTTGTTGGTGCATTAGTAATTAACATTGGTGTGACAATATTTCGTGAGCGTTCACCACCACAGAGGATGCGGGCGCCGCCATCGACTGCTTCTTTAGTCCAATTTTGGATGCGATCAGCACTAAGACTATCGATCAAAGGACCTACGGTCACCGTGGGATCATTAGGATCGCCAACTTTCAAAGCAGAAATTTCGTTCAGCAATAGTCTTTCAAACTCCGAGCGCACATCTTTGTGGACGAGAATTCTTTGTACGGAAATGCAAATTTGCCCTGCATAGGCGTAAGCGCCGTAAGCACAGCGTGCAGCTGCGCGTTTTAGATCAGCGTCTTTGTGAACAATGACGCCTGCGTTGCCGCCAAGTTCGAGAACCACTTTCTTGCCTACCGATTTCTGTTGCAACAACCAGCCTACCTTTTCACTGCCGGTAAAGCTAAGGGTTGTCAGCGATGGCGATGTGACCGCTCTTTCAATGACTGGGTTAGCAGCAGCAAAAACCTGTAGAGTCGCCAGGGGAATTTTTTCATTGGCGGAAGAGGAATTTATTTCGTTGGCTGCCTTTTCAAAAATTTCGGCGAGAATTGCTGCAGCACCTGGATCTTGTGGTGGCGGTTTCACGATAATGGAATTGCCCGCAGCTAGAGCTGGCGCCACCTTATGTGCGATCAAATTCAACGGAAAATTAAAGGGTGCAATGGCTAGAATTGGTCCTCGTGGTACATATAGCGAAATTGCCGGGGAATATGCAGTGCCGTTGGGTTCAATATCCACAGGAATGATTTCTCCACCCCAACGTTTTACCTCCTCGGCGGCGTAGGTAAAAGTGACAATGGCGCGTTCCACTTCGCTAGAAGATAATTGGCGCGGTTTGCCGCCTTCTAAAACCATGCGTTCGATGATTTCATCTTTGCGAGAACGAATTCCTTCGGCCATCAAGTGAAGTAAGCGGCTACGAGTAAAACGGCTTAAAAGGCGAAAGGTAGAAAAAGCCTCCGCCGCACCTTTGATGGCTTCATCCAATTGTTTTTCATCGGCGTAATGACATTGGCTGACAACTTCATTGTGAAAGGGAGACTTAATATCTCTCATTTCTTTATTTGTTTGCCATTTTCCATTTAGCCAAAGCCGAACTTGAAACATCAAAAATCCTTTAAGGTCTGTTCGATTGAGTCGCGACCTTCTATGAGAAAGGCTAGCATTCTATTGAGATACTGACCAGGACCAACGCATAGAGAAGTACTAATTTGGCAACTTTTCGGGCACCTGATTTTAATTTTTTTGTTGGGTTGTGAACCTTTTTGCGCTTTGATTGTTTAAAGTGAAGATGAAAAAAAAAAAAAAAATCAG
>CAYPZY010000061.1:0-11086 GCA_964415155.1 uncultured Bdellovibrionales bacterium | reverse complement strand
GCAATAGTTTTTGTAGCTACTGTGTAATCCCGTTTGCGCGCGGTCGCAGTCGCAGTATTGAAGTCGATGAGTTGGTCAAGCGCGTAAATGATCTGCATGCGCAAGGAATTCTCGAAGTCGTTTTAACCGGGATTCATATCGGTGATTACCAAGATGAAAAAGGGTTTGTCCTTGAAGATTTAGTTGAAAATGTATTGCAACGAACGCGGATACCACGCATCAGATTATCAAGTCTTGAACCCGTCGAGTTAAGTGAAAGGCTTCTTAATTTATATCGCGATGATCGTCTTTGTAAGCATTTTCACATGAGTATTCAAAGCGCGACCACCAGTGTGCTTAAAGGTATGAAGCGAAAGTATGGTGCTGCCGAAGTTGAAAAGGGACTGACGGAAATTTCTCGCAAGGTCCCGGGCGCTTTTGTTGGAATGGATGTGATTGTGGGGTTTCCCGGTGAAACTGAAAATGATTTTGCGGAAACCTATTCACGACTGGAGTCGCTACCGTGGACAAAGATTCATGTCTTTCCTTATAGCGAACGGCCGGGAACTTTGGCTTTGAAGTTGGAAAATAAAAATCACTCATCGACGATTCAAGATCGCTCTAAACGACTGCGCGATCTCAGTTATCAGCGCTACAGCATGGAGGCCCTAAAACAGGTTGCCACTCATAAAAAAGTTTTGGCGTTAAAAGCGGGAGACAGGACTTCGGCTTTGAGTCGTGACTACTGGCGAGTGCAGGTAGCGGAACCGCTTTCGCCCGGAGAACATGACGTCATCGTTACTGGCTACGATCATTCTAATTATTCACAAATGGAAGGCTATTTGTTAGCCGAAACCAGGAGAAATCCATGAAAAAATTAATTCTTGGCTTGATGCTTTTAAATTTGGCGGCTGTCGAAGTTGAAGATAAGTATCAGTGGTTGGAACAGGTTGAATCCAAAAGTGCAATGGACTGGGTAAAAAAAGAAAATGCCCGAACGGAAAGTGTTGTCCTTGATAAAACCTACGAATCTTTAGCAGATCAGGCACGTCAAATTTATTCTTCGAATGAAAGGATTCCGCAGATTCAAATTCATGACGGAATGGTATACAATCTGTGGCAGGACAAACAACACGTTAAAGGTATTTATCGTCGCAGTTCTCTGCAAGATTACCTCGGAAAAAAAGAGAACTGGGAAATTGTTCTTGATGTCGACAAGTTAGCTTCTGATGAAAAAGAGAGTTGGGTTTTTAAAGGCGTCTCTTGTCTTAGAAAAAATCGGGAATATTGTGTGGTTAAACTTTCTCGTGGTGGTAAAGATGCGATCGTCATTCGCGAATTCAACTTAATCACTAAGGCATTTAGAGCAAACGGTTTCAATATTCCTGAGAGTAAATCTTCTGTCGATTGGATTTCTGCCGATGAACTTCTTGTGAGTTATGCGATTGGTGAGGAGTCACAAACAAACTCGGGTTATGCTCGCACTGTCAAGAGGTGGAAGCGTGGTCAGGAGTTGGCGACTTCTCCAGTAGTCTACGCTGTCGATAAAGCTGATATGGTCACTGCTGGCAGTGTTTCTTATAGTGGGGATCAGCAAATTCTAACACTGGTAAGAATGCCAGATTTTTTTCACGCCAAGATTTCGATCTTGTCACCTGAGAATAAAATCATTCCGGTGAATTTGCCCGACGATAGCGAAGGTGCTGCCGTATTTTCTGAGTTTTTAGTTGTTAAATTACGATCAGATTGGCAATCAGGAGGCAAAACTTACACTGAAGGTACGGTTATCGCTGTTCCAGTGTCTGAGATTCTCGCTGGTCAAACAACCTATACGATAAAAGAAATCATGAAGTCCTCGTTGCAACGAATTGTCAGTGAATTCGCCGTTGCCAAAAACTCACTTTATGTTGTTGTTCTTGAAAATGTACGGTCTAAGATTTTGCAATTTTCGTGGCAAAATAACTTATGGCAAAGTAAAGAGGTGCCGTTACCACAAACGGGAAGTTCACGAATCGCCAGCTCGTCAGAAGATGAAGACTCCGTTGTTTTCGCATTTGAAAGCTATCTAACGCCTTCCAGTCAGTTGGTATTTCTCGAAGGTAAAAAAATGGTGCCGGCTCGTCAAATGCCAGCATTTTTTGAGACGGCTAATTTGGTCGAGGAGCAAAGGGCTGCTATAAGTCGTGATGGTACCAAAATTCCTTACACGATCGTTTATCCTAAGGGTATGAAGTTGGATGGTAATAATGCCACGCTTGTGAATGGCTATGGCGGTTTCATGATTTCCTTAACTCCCTACTATTCTCCCGTTGAAGGAAAGTTATGGATGGAAAAAGGAAATGTCTACGTGGTCGCTAATATTCGCGGTGGTGGTGAGTTTGGTCCGTCATGGCATAAGGCGGCTTTGAAGGAAAACCGTCAGCGCGCTTACGATGATTTCATTGCGGTAGCAGAAGCACTAATAGCGGATAAGGTAACTCGTCCCGGAAAAATGGCTATTAAGGGTGGCAGTAACGGTGGATTATTAGTGGGAGCTGTTGCCATGCAGAGGCCAGATCTTTACGGCGCCGTCATTTGTCAGATACCTCTTTTGGATATGATTCGTTACACACAACTTCCCCCTGGAGCTAGTTGGATCGGAGAGTATGGTGATCCCGCCGACCCACAGATGCGTGCGGTCATCGAAAAGTACTCGCCCTACCAAAATGTAAAAAGTAACGTCAAATATCCTTCTATTCTGTTTATGACTTCAACGCGAGACGATCGTGTGCATCCAGGCCACGCCAGAAAAATGGCTGCGAAGATGCGGGAAATGGGCCATGACATTCATTTCTACGAAAATACTGAAGGTGGTCATGGTGGCGGCTCTGATATTGAAGCCAAAACTAAAAATTCCTCTATGATTTTCAGTTATTTGTATAAATTTTTAAAATAGTTAGGCTAGTTGACAATGACTCTGGTCCAACGATAAGACTTTTGTCGTTGGGCGGAGGCCCTTGATGATAAATGTTAATCTACAATCTATTCCTTGCGCTAATACCTCTCTTTTAGAGCGGGCTTTTACTCATAAAAGTTATTATGTCGAAAATCGCCAGACTGCCGGTGGCGACAATGAAAAACTTGAATTCCTAGGCGACGCGGTTTTGGACTTGGTCATCAGCGAGTTGTTATTAAGACAATTTCCTGATGATTCTGAAGGCGATCTTTCACAGAAACGCTCAGGCCTTGTGAATGAATCTGTTCTTGCACAGGTAGCTCTGACACTAGCGATTGGTAGTAACCTTAAACTTGGTCGCGGCGAAGAAGCATCTGGTGGAGCGCAAAAGCCACGCCTTCTTGCTTCAGCTCTTGAAGCGGTGATTGGTGCCATCTTTATTGATGGTGGTTACTCCCGTGCCTCCGAGTTTATTCAGGCATTGTTTGCGGAAAGAGTAGCTGCTCTTCAGGGACCCAATTTCAACTACGAGGATTTTAAAACGCGCTACCAAGAATATGTTCAGAAATTTTATAAGACGACACCAATTTATGAGATGGTGAGTGAGTCGGGACCAGACCATGACAAAATTTTTATTGTTGCGGTAAAAATTAATGGTGAAGTCAAAACTTCGGGAGAAGGTAAAAGTAAGAAAGCCGCTGAACAGGCTGCGGCGAAACAAGCTTTATTACTCATTGAAGATCAGCCTGCAGAGGTGACAAATGGAAAATAATTTTAAATCTGGTTTTATCGGTGTGCTTGGTCTTCCTAATGTGGGAAAAAGCACGCTCACCAACGCATTGGTCGGTGAAAAAGTTTCGATTGTTAGTGAGAAACCGCAAACGACTCGTCAACGTATCACGGGTATTACCACACAAACCGATGCGCAGTACATTTTTGTAGATGCGCCCGGTCTTACCGATAGACCAGGGGAAATGAATGAGTTTCTGCGCGACGAATGGCAAAATGTGGCAGAATCGTGCGATGCGATTATGGTTGTGTTGGATCTAAGTCAAAAACTGACTTCGGAAGTAGAAAATTTGCTCGCTGTCATTGAAAAGGCGGGTAAGCCTTTTGTGGTCATTGGTAACAAAAAGGATCTATTAAGTGCAAGCGAGCTTGATGAACTTTCACAACGCTGGCAATTTCCATTCACCGCCGTTTCGGCATTAGCGAAGTCTGAAGACCTTCGTGTCCAGGTCTTGCCGCGCCTTCGTGAAATCCTTCCGACATCCCCAGCATTGTATGGAGATGAAATATATACGACTCAAAATATTCGCGAATTGGTCCGAGAAATTATTCGCGAGAAGTGTTTTGCTCTTTTACATCAAGAAATCCCTTACGGTCTTGGCGTGCGCATCAGCAAATTTGATGAGTCCGATGCGAAAATTGTTAAAATTTATGCTGAAATTCTCGTTTCAAAAGAAAACCATAAACCGATGGTGATTGGTCGCGGCGGAGTAAATCTTAAAACGATTGGGTCAAAGGCACGTTCGGAAATTGAAAAAATCGTTGATCGTAAGGTCTTTCTACAACTTCACGTGCAAACAAGAGTTCAGTGGACAAAAAATAAAATGTTAATGAAAGAGTTAGGTTATGGCGGAAATCAATAATATTTCAGAATTTGAAACACATAACGCCATTGAAGAAATTGGCGGGTCCGACGATTTGCAGGATTGGCAGACAGTCACTTCGCAAGGGGAGTTCAAACCCGCACGCGAAAATGATGATGGCTTTCTTAATGATGAAGATGATCCATGGTTGACTACCTCAGCTGAAGAATCTGCCGAAGACGAGCGTGTTGATCATTTCGAAAATGTGGTTGATAGCGATGCGCCTGAGAGTGAATCCGCTTTGGAAGTTGTTCCGCAGAAACGCACGAAGGTAGCTATTGTGGGAAGACCTAATGTCGGTAAATCAAGTCTCTTTAATCTTTTTATCGGTAAGCGGGCGGCGTTGGTAAAAGATGAGCCCGGTGTAACACGCGATATTCATATACGGCCGATTGACGTTTGGGGTAGGGGTTTTGACCTTGTCGATACAGGCGGAATTACAGAGGGTCAGGTTCCCTTTGCCGATCAAGTTCGTAAGCAGGTCATCGCCATTCTTCCAGATGTTGATTTGTTGTTAGTAGTTGTTGACGGACGCGCGGGACTTCATCCCGATGATCGCGAAGTGTTAAAGGAAGTTCAAAAATCAAAAAAGCCATTTTTAGTTTTAGTGAATAAAATCGACAGTGAGAAGGATCAAGAATTACTGGTTAGCGATTTTTATGAATTAGGTGTTGATCTACAGGGAACTTCTTTTGAAAATCGTCGTGGTATTGACGAGATCTGCGAATGGCTTATCTCCCAATCACCTGAATTTTTAACTCACAATGAAACTCTCCAAAAAACCATCGCTGTTATTGGTAAACCAAATGTCGGTAAAAGTTCGCTGATCAATTATTTGTTAAATGACGAGCGCATGCTTGTGTCAGACATTGCGGGTACTACAGTCGATGCGATCGATTCGGAAATTGACTGGAACGGCAAAAAGTACACCTTTATTGATACAGCAGGGCTTCGTCGGAAAGCTAAACGTAGTACCGGTGTAGAAAATCTATCGGCCTATAAATCTGAAGATGCTATCGCCCGCGCATCTATCGTCGTTCTTATGCTTGATGGAACCGAGGGGCCATCGCGACAAGAGGCGCGATTATTAGAGCTGGCTTGGGAACAAAATAAAGCCGTGTTGATAGCCATCAATAAATCCGATCTTGGCCGCAAAGAAATTGAAAATTACCGTGAGACCATTCAGGAGAAAATGCAGTGGGAATTTCACTTCCAAACTGATATGCCGCGCGTTTTTATCAGTGCAAAAACCGGTCAAGGTCTCGACCAGCTATTTGAAAAAATTGATGAACTATGGGAGAAAATGCATCTAAAAATCTCCACGTCAGATCTCAACGACTTTTTAGGGCATCTCACGCGTTTAACACCGCCGCCCATTCATGGTTCCAAAAACGTGAAGTTTTATTATTTCACCCAAACAAAACAGGTACCTCCCAGTTTCATCGCCTTTTGCAATTACCCGCCAGGGATCAGTGATTCCTACAAGCGCTTTCTTCATAACGAACTTCGTAAGAAGTGGGATTTGCAGGGCGTGCCTTTGCGGCTTTATGTCTTTAAAAAGAAATAAAGTGGACTACTTCGCTGTTGATTTTTGCGCCCTAAACCAGTTGTTACCACAGGATAGACGTTAGAGCGCAGAAGATGGATTCAAAAAATACCGTAAACTATTGAAGTTAAACAGTATTTTCCATCTCTATCAACAATAGGGTAGCCCAGTTTACAGGGCTATTTCCCAGTTCCAGAAAGCTTAATCGTCACGCCCGATACAGCCGAGTTATTCGTAATATTCAAATTAGTTGAATAGCTCACTCGCGCCGTTGGAGCGAAGCGCAGTTGCACCGTTTTGCTTTGACCGGGTTGTAAAGAAAAAGCGCCGCCACCAGAAACGACCGTGAAAGCTCCGGAAACGCTATCAACATTTCCTGACAAAACTGCAGTTCCCACATTCTGAATAGTGAATTGTTTATTTAAAGATCGTCCCACGCGAACGGCTCCGAAAGAATGACTGTAAACTGCATTGGATTCCTTCACGAGACTGTTAAGTTGCAAAACAGGCGCTGCTGCAGGAGTTGTTACAACGGTAATGTTTTGACTGACGGCAAGCCGCTGATCGATTCCCGCTTTCGCAAAAAATCTTACGTTGTAAATGCCAGCTTCCAGAGGTGCTTTGATGGACAACTGCACGGGCGTCGCGACAGCAGCCGTTGGTGCTACTTGTGTGCCGTTGAGGTATTGCCAATTACTCTGATAGCTCCATTGTGCATCAGTGGCTGAGGCTTGATAAAAACCGATCCACTGATTGGCGTCCCCTGATCCTCCTTGGACCGTCACAGTAAAAGTGGACCCTGCTGTTACATTTGTTGCAGAGGCAGTTACTGATGATGAAGGTGCCGGAGACGGGGTTGGAGCAGGCGCTGGCGCGGGAGCAGGAGCCGGTGCTGGAGCTGGAGCTGGAGCAGGCGCGGGTGGTGGAGGTGCAACGACATACTCATAGGGACCAATATCAAAAGCTGGGCCCTGGGGACGTGAGATTCCCGTAATATCGGTGCTGACCAAGGCGAGTGTTACGCCGCGATCAATTCCCGGGCTACCAATTCGTAAACGGAAGTCACCAGTTTCGTTCATAAGCATTGGATCGACAGAAAGAGAGTTACGATCATCGACGGCGATACTTCCGGCAGGTGCAATAAGATTCATTGGTGAATTGTAGGTGTTTTTCCAAAAGATATTGTTTTCGAAAACTAGCCCTGATCCGGTGGCGTAGTAGGTTTCAAAGCCGAAGCGAGCATTGCCATAGAAGATGTTATTTTTAATTTCAACGTTCGAAATCGCCTGCCAGATAATTCCACCTGAACGCCCGTTAAAGGCGAAGATGTTGTTGTAAACTTTGGTGTTGGCCACAGTCTGATAACCTACGAGATGAAGTCCAAAGGAAGCGTTATACGCAACAATGTTGTTCATTACGAGTTCGTTATCTCCGCAAAGATAAAGTCCATGATCAAGATTTGTGTTAATGGAGGCGCGGCCGTTGTGGTGAATGTAGTTGCCAATATATTGATTGCCGCTACTTGCGGAGTCTGAATAGACCCCATCTTGTCCATAAGAACTATTTAAATCACCGGTGACGCCGTTGTTAAATATTTCATTACCGATAATTTTGTTATTGCTACCGTAGATAGCGAGTCCACCAAAAAAAGCATTTCGCAATTGAAAGCCTTGAACGATATTGTAAGAACCCGTCAAATAGATGACGTGGTTACTATCACTGCGATTTTGAAGATCGATGATCGCGCTACCTGGAGTTTCAGAGCGTAAAGTGATAGGGGCGATGGCTGTACCACTTCTATCTAAATGAACTCCCCAGCCGGTTTTATAGTCAGAATAGATCCCAGCTTTGACGATGACTGTATCTCCGGCAACGGTTTTCGAATATGCGTAAGGAATTGTTTTGAAGGGACTGCTGCTCGTGCCGGAAGCGGCATCGCTACCAGTTGTGCTAACGTAATAAGTTGTAGCGTTAGCTGTCATTGAAAAGAGAACGAACATTAACAGGCGCAAGACGATATTGTACATGTGAACCTCCCCCAAAAAAGATCTCAATGCAAAAAACCATTTGTCGAAAAACAAAGACTTGAACGAAAACTCCTTACTCGCCTAGGAGTTCTCGTTTAGAAATTTACACCTAAAATAAAGAGTAACTGGATAGGATCACCGTTCATGGTGACTGCTGGTCCTGTATTGGCCGGGTTTTGCTGTGCCACATTTTCATCGGGAAAATTCACCGGTGTGTAAGTGGCCTGAACTCCGTAATACATTTTATTTCTCATCGCTGGGATTTCAATACCCGCACCAAGGTTAAATCCATTTGCTGATTCTTTACTAAAAGAGCTTGCTGCCCCTACCACCGTATAGGTTTTGGTAATTTGCGACATACCAACAATAAGATAGGGATTTAATTTTGCCAAACCCTTAGAAACATTTTGTGTGTTCATATAGTATTTTAGGTTAACTGCGATATCACTGACATCGACGTTGCCGGTAATTGCTTGTTGCGTGGGGATATTGAGCGCATGTGAGCTCGTTGAAAAACCAAACAATAGAGCAAAGCGAAGATCAAAAAAGTAGCTTAAAAACAAACCGAAACTGGTGCCGCCGCCATAATACGACTGCAAATCACCTGTGAAATTGCGATAGCCTGCGTGCAGACCCATTGTAAAGAGTCGACCGGTTTTAAAAAAATTGATGTCAGCTTCTTCCTCAGCAGTAGCATCGTAATCACTATAGTCAGCAAATGGGTCGTAAGTGTCGTCGTTCTCCCATTGTGCAAGAGTAGGAGAGGCGCCCAACGTTGATAAAAGGACGGCAAAAACGGCATATTTCAATAGTTTCAAGATGGTCCCCCTGACTTTAATTATAGCAATAGCTTGGCCAGAAAAAAAAGAATAAGATGAAAAAGGTAGCGACATAGTGCCCATGAACTTGGCAGATGTATGAAACCCTGACAGCGAAGACTTCTCATTTTGAAACACTTGAGAAAAACAAAAAAGAAGGTGGCCTCACAGTTTCCTTTCTGTTAGAAAATGATCATGGCTCTCACCTATAATCAGGCTGGTGTGAACGTTGAAGCCGGAGACGAACTCGTTTCTTGGTTACAAGGAACACAGTCAAAAAAAGTTCCTCATAGCGATAAAATTCTCTCTGGGATCGGCAGTTTTGCGGCACTTTTTAAATTTAAGTTTCCGCAGGTGGAAGAGCCGTGCCTGGTGGCTTGTACCGATGGCGTTGGTACCAAAGTAAAAATCGCTTCTCATTTTAAATCTTATCGTGGTGTCGGCCAAGATTTGGTCGCGATGTGTTTAAATGATATGATTTGCGAGGGAGCAAGTCCGCTATTTTTTCTCGATTACTATGCGACAGGCAAATTGGACTTGGTAGCGGCGAAGGATTTTTTGGCGGGGTTACGGCAGGCTTGCGAGGCCTGCAATTGCGCCCTTATTGGCGGTGAGACTGCAGAAATGCCTGGCGTTTATCAGCAGGATGATTTCCATTGTGCTGGTTTTGCCATTGGTCTTGTCGGTGCCAAAAAAACTTTGGGCGCCCATCGTGTTCAGCTTGGCGACGCTGTTATTGGGGTTTCAAGTTCTGGTTTTCATAGCAATGGTTATTCCCTTCTTAGAAAAGTTTTTGCTGACGATCTTGAAAAATTTAAAGACGAGCTATTAAAACCCACAGCTTTGTATGTCGAATTGTTCGAAAAAATAAAAGATAGAGTTCATGCTTTAGCGCATATTACCGGAAGCGGTATCGAAAATATTTTGCGGGTTATGCCCAGTGACACTTGTTTAAATCTTAAAGATTGGGAATGGCCATCAGCTTTTCTTGAGGTGCAAAAGCGGGCGCAACTAAGTAAAGATCAGATGCTCAGAACGCTTAACTGTGGTGTTGGTCTAGTAATTATGGCCGACTCGTCGCAAGTAAATGCCATTAAGGAACAAGTCCATCAGTGTGGCTTTAAAAGTTTCGACCTCGGCGTGATTGAAAAAAGCAAACAGGGAGGAGAGGCGCATTTTGTTTGATCCTCTTCGCGAGCGATGGGCCATCTTTATTTCCGGCCAGGGATCAAACATGCGAAGTCTTCTCGATTTACCGCAACTTTTGAATTGTCATTTGGTAGTGAGCAGTCGCGCTAGTGCTACTGGTGTTTTTTATGCCAGACGCCGCGGCATTCCCGTGGAACTAGTGAAGTTGCCGAGCGATTGGTCGCGTTTGCAGCAACTCCTCGAGCTTTATAATATTCAAAAAATATTTTTACTTGGTTTTATGAAGTTGTTGCCTGCTGATTTTGTTAAAAACTGGCAGCATAAGATTCTTAATATTCATCCCAGTTTATTGCCGGCGTATGCTGGTCTCGACAGCATCGCTCGTGCTTACAATGATAAAGAAAGTGTCGGTGTCACGATTCACGAGGTTACTGAGGAAATGGACGCGGGCCCCATCATTACGCAAAGAATATCGGTGGACAAAAAGTCGATGCCGTATTTAACTTTAGAGGAATCTGAATTTTTAACTCATACGGTTGAGCAACGTATGTTAAGGGAGTTCGCGCAAAAATGGATGCCAGTTCCGACGTTATTATAGTCTCACCTTACGGCCGTGGACATTGGTTGGCAGTTGATCTTGCCACGCGCGGTTTTTCTGTCACCTTGGCAGAAGTCACGTCATTGATGGGGCGTTGGACCCCTGATGATTGGGAAGTGCCGTTTGGTTTTTTTCACAACGAAGCGTTAGAGGCAAGCCAAGTCAAACGTCTCATGGAAGATGCGCCCCAAGAACCGGTGGATAAAGGTTTTTGTGTTTGGTTAAAACATGGACTCATCGAAACCAAAGGCCCGATCTATCAATACCAATTTGAACAGTTGGGTTTGTCACCAGAAACCGAAGAATATTTGCTTTCGTTAAATTCCAGAGAACCGTCGTTAGCTCGCTGGAAATCTGTTCGCGAACAAAACTTTACGCAAAC
>CAYPZY010000060.1:0-11106 GCA_964415155.1 uncultured Bdellovibrionales bacterium | reverse complement strand
TGAATAAAAGTGTATTAAATAATTTCATTTTTCGTCCTCATCTTTACTTAGCAAAAAATTCTGTTTTTCTTTTTTCTTCGTATCGTCGTTGAACCATATTAAAAATATTGTCTTGAGCAATCCCAACTGGCTGACCACCAATATTTTTTTGAAGGCCGGCAATTTTAGCTTGTGCCGGTTTTGGTGAACTGAAAAGACTTCCAAAATTAGGCGCGCCAGAGGAAGCAAGACTTGCTGTACCAGCACCCGATCCGCTGCCACCGCCGCCGCCACTGAAAGATAGTTTGACTTTGTTGGCGTCGAATTTTGCAGCGATCTTTTTGTTAGCCGCATTTACATCTGCCAGCGCTTTCTCAATAGCACTCTGAGGCAGCCCCGTTGCTGATGCAATTGAGCTCGCCGATCCGCCTAAATCTGATAATTTTAACTTTTGACCATTAGGCGCCGTCACCGTTCCAGCATTTTTGTCGTATTTGAAACCTTGTTTAGCCAAATCGTTGAGGGTCGCAGTCATTTGACTATTTAATCCAGTTCCGGAATATGAAGAGCCATCTGGTAGATCAAGCTTAAAATCCTTGCCATCGAACCCAGAAAATTGGGAGTCAGATGCTGTTCTGCTCGATCCAGTCGCCGATGTCGCTTGCATTCCTGCCTGTGTTAAAGCAACAAGGCCCATCCCGACTTTCATTAAACCTAAAACCTGAAGCGGAATATTACACCCAGTTGGAGTAGGACACGGGGCACTACCCGTGGCAAAATTTTGATAGCCGTCTACTAAGAGGATACCTCCTAATAATGTATTACTTACTCCACCAAGGACGTTTGCTGTTTTTGATTTTTGCGCACCATCATGTGTACCGCCGCCGCCGCCAGCTCCACCAAATGACTTATCTCCAGAACCTTGGTTGCTAGACGAACCCATCTGTGCTTCGCCCGCTTTTAACTGCGCATCACTTCCGACAAATGTTTGTGTACCATCAACATCAATGGCCTTAGATGACAATCCCGAAAACACAATAATCAGCGCGAGAAAAATCCGCATAAAATCTCCCCCAATTTTCATAAGATCTTATCGGCCAAAGGTCCGTGTCACTTTAGGACAAAGTGTGAAACTTCGTAGATTTTCGCTTTTCAAATAGCGCAAATGAAACAAGTAGATAACGTGTCTCATTTTGAGAAATCTCACGAGACAGATTTAGAACTTTAGAGCCTGCGCGAGCGCCTCAGGAGGCGGATTTAAAATTGCATTTGCAGAAACGCCCTCGCCACCCAAATTGTGGGCTTCGGAATTTAAATATTCCCAACCGACAAACTTTACCGAGTACCCAGTTCTACCGCCAAGAATGCAATTGCCGGGAGCAGCCGGCGTGTTTTGCGTAGGAGCGGTTTGGCAGTCCATGAAAGTTTTTGGAAATGAGTAATCGCCCTCGCTCGCTTGCGCCCACGAAGTTAATACATGTGGTGGGGCTTCGGCTTTGTAGAAAAATTTATTATTCCCATTCATCGCTTGATCTTGTGCAATACTAATGTGAGCGAAAATAGTTCCCATGTTATTTGCCACGCCTAAATCTGGGACCAAGCCTAATGTTTGCGTGAATGGTCGCATGTAAAGACGAGCAAACTGTGGTTCGATGGAGTAATAAAGCATATCAAAAATATCGGGAGCAATGGCTGCCAGTTCCACTCGCCGTAAAACATCTGTTTGCGGAGAGAAGGCAACAGGATCACCCTCGGGAGTATTCATTTTAGAAATCTGTCCTGCGTATTGCGCGGTTGAGGGGCGAGTGAGTTGCTGACTTTGATTCAAATTGAATTTGCCGAAGGCCAAAGCTAAATTGGATTTCAAACCGAATTTGTCGCCAGGGTATTTTGAAAAATTAGGAACAAGAATCAAATCTTGCGCTAAATTTCCCGTAGGTTGAAAACGATCCATGCGAGGTACCGCAAGAGGATCGACAGCTTTACCAGTACTGTCGGAGGATGATGAGCCCGGTTGCCAGCGATTGGTTTCCCATGGACCAATGGTTCCACCAAAAGGTTTAGCAAAAGCTCTGGCTGTCATAACGGTTGGACTCGAAAACGGTGCAAAAGATTTTTGTGGTTTTGTTGCCGCGATCACACCCACATAAGCCATGTACCACGGATTTTTTTCGAAGCCGCGGGATGAATGAAATTTGTGAGTGGGATTTTCGGGCTCGGGAATGTAAGCACGCAGAGCTCCTTGTGGATCAACAGCGTTCACGTTATTTGGCAACTCACCAGTATCGCCGAGCGACTTTACATAGTTCGTGCAAGAACCAGCGGTCCCTTTGTGAAAGACATAAAGAATCATTGGTTGAATGGGAATTTCCGCCAACCATTTTGGTAAACCATTGTTCTCAGCCCCAGAACCCAAGGAATTAAAAATGTTAAAAGGTTTCTCGCCAGCGGCCTCAAAAGCCGCGCGATTGCCTGCCGTCAAATTTTTCTTAAAAGTTTTTAAAGCGCCTTCCTTTACGGATTGACCATCAAGATCTTTAAAATCATTACGGTCGGCAGCTAACAAGGCGGCGACTTTTTTAAAGGCCTCTTTGCGTTTACCAACGTCGACACGATAGGCGTAATTGGCCATGGCTGCGAAAAACCAATTTGCTGCTGCCCCGTTATCGCAGTTCTTTTTAATTCCTTCGCGGATACTCTCAATCAAAGAAGAAATGACCGCGTTTAGCGGGTTGAACGAGGCGATCACAGGCGATTTTGGAAGTTCTGAAATTTTAT
The DNA here is from genome assembly GCA_964415155.1 of uncultured Bdellovibrionales bacterium. GTDB lineage: Bacteria > Bdellovibrionota > Bdellovibrionia > Bdellovibrionales > SG-bin7 > CAYPZY01. The sequence goes on along the minus strand of CAYPZY010000060.1, from coordinate 8,349 downwards.
TGAGCGCGGATCTACAAAGAGAATCATCGTCACTACCCGACATGAAATCTTGCCACATGGTGTGGGTGATACAAATTGCCGGTTGCTCCGCAAGTAGATTTGGCGAACCCTCTCCCATAGGCGTATTACTGAGTTCCTCATCAAGTGGACCGTTATAATCAAGACGACCCGGGTGTTGTTTATAACCAAAACCACCAATGACTCTTTGGCGAAAAGCTAACAACTTATAATCCTGCCTGATCTGATAATTGATATGCGCTAAGGCATTAAGAATTTCCGCTTGTTTTCCCGCCGCGTAGTAAGTAGCAAGATCCACCGAATTTTGCAGATTGATTTTATCGTGAACAGTAAGACCGATATTAATAATCATCGCAAAAAATACAAACAGAACTTGAAAAATCAGCGCCACAAAGATTGCCATCTGCCCACCGGTGGAGCGCATGATGTTCCAGAAAGTGCGAATTTCTTTGTAAACTACCGACATATCTAAATGATTTTAACTCTCAATGCCTGCCAGTGGAAGACTGGGCTGGACATCTCGACTAAACCAAAGACCAACCAGACTACAGTAAAACTCTTCGACAAAGTACAATTCTCTGAAAGGATAAACATGCGAACTATAATTGTTTTGATATTGGCGATTTTTTCTTATTCTGCGCAAGGTGCTACGACATTTGAAGGCTACTACAAATTCAATGTGGAAGGGCAACATGTCGGTTACGTTATTCTAAGACAGGATTTTGATCCTGCAAGAGCGGAGTTTACTTCCATTTCATTCACAAAAACATCGGTAGCGGTCGGCGATATTACTGAGAGCATTATTGTTAAAGCTGATGACAAATTTAAACCAAAATCGCTTAACTACACTTATCTTGATAAGCAAAAGAAAATTCTCATTGATGGCAAAATGAATGGTGAGAATTTAATCGTTACGAAAACGGGTGAAGGCGCTCCCCAAACGAAACCGGTAAAAATAAAAAAGGGCGTATTTTTTAGTGCCTTCATGGCTCAACTCTTACTGCAACAGGGGCTAAAGACGAATTCTAAGATAGAATATGAAGCGATTGCCGAGGAAACTGCTGAGGTCGAACATGGTGAAACCTTCATTGCAAAGGAAATGCTCGACTACAAAAACTTCAAGGTCTTTAAACTCGTCAGCAAGTTCAATGGTCCGCAATACACTAGTTATCTCAGTCCCAATGGCGAAACGCTATTTTCAGAAACAAAATCCCAAAACTCGATTTCGGAACTAGTCGCCGATCCCGAGGAAGCAACCAAGGGCATGCCGGTCCCTAAATCGGTGATCACAGCTTTGTTCGGCAACATTCCAACGGGTAAACAAAATATATTTCATAAGAGTGCCAATACAACAACCAATTTAGTAACTACACAACTGCCTACCAAAGCTGATCCACCACCAAAGGCGCCGGTTCAGAAACCAAAACCGAAAAAGAATGTAACGATAAATCCACCAAAAGAAGCCGCCCCTCCCAAAGCCGAAGCTGCAAAACCGCAACAAGGAATTGTGATAAAAACGCAAACTGTAGAAATTCCCACGCCAAAAGACGGGAATACCAAGTAAATCTACCAACCGTTAGGCACTCGTATTATTCTGGAAACAGAAACGGAACGTATTTGTGAGTGCATCAATTCGTCGAAATCTAGGCCAATCTCTAATTATCGGGATCAGAGGGACCACTCTCACCCCCGACGAAAGCAAATTCATCAGCGAAAATAATATTGGTGGCGTCATTTTGTTTACGCGAAACTACGAAACCCCCGAGCAACTTCTCGCATTATGCCGTGATTTACAGAAACTTTCGCAGTCGATGCCCGATCGTGTTCCTCTATTTATTTCAATTGATATGGAGGGCGGCCGGGTACAAAGACTTAAAGCCCCCTTCACTATTTGGCCCTCGGCAAAAAAATTGGCGGCGTTAAATTCCTCATCGACGGTGTTTTTAATGGCTAAAGCTCTTGGTACCGAACTTTTCAACATCGGTATCAACATGAACTTTGCACCTTGCGTGGATCTACTCACCAACCCACAGAATACGGCGATCGGTGATCGCTCTTTTGGAAGTGATATCGAGAAAGTTGGAAAACTTGCGTCGGCATTTGTACGCGGCCTCGTAAAATCCGATATCATTGCCTGCGCTAAACATTTTCCTGGTCACGGCAACACCATCGTCGATAGCCACGAAGAACTTCCTGTTGAAAATCTCTCACTTGAGGAAATCGAAGCGCGCGAAATTCAACCTTTCAAGAGAGCTTTTCGCGCTCGCCTGGATTTAGTGATGACCTCGCATATTAAATTTCCAAAGATTGATCCCCAATGGCCATGTACATTGTCGAGTACCTTCATCAATGATATTCTTCGCAATAAAATTCGCTATCGCAATCTTGTGGTCACTGACGACATGGGCATGAAGGCAATTGCCAATAATTTTGGCGTTGGCGAGGCTGCGGTCCGCGCTTACCAAGCTGGCTGCAACCTTTTACTTTACTGCAATGAGTTCGACGCTCCCGAAAAAGTAATGCAATCTCTATTAGCGGCGACAAACTCCAAAGACATTGATTCAAATTTAGTCATCGCCAATCACAAGAAGATCCTCGATCTTAAGAAAGCCAAAATCAAAAACTTCAACATTGGCCGCTATAGCGACATTCAGCACACTATAGGCAGCGCCGAGCACAAAGAAATTGCGCAAGCTATCGAAGAGGGCCGTCTTCCTCCTGGACTTGAAGCCGACGATGATTCAGACTAAGCAGCATGTATAGCGCTGATCTTCATCGTTTTAAAATAAGCCAACACAAACGAAAAATAAAATCCATTGCTGTTTTAACAAGTGGTGGGGATTCTCCAGGAATGAATGCGGCGATTCGCGCTGTGGTTAGAACCTCCATCTACTATGGAGTAAAATGTTTCGGAATCTATCGCGGTTATACGGGGCTCATCGAAGGTGATTTCGAAGAGTTTCAACTCTCGAGTGTTGCTAACATCATTCAACGTGGTGGCACCATCATTAAATCATCTCGTTGTCCCGAATTTCATAAGAAATCTTATCGCAAAAAAGCCTATGAAAATCTTCTCTCTCGCGGCATCGATGCTCTTGTTACGATTGGCGGTGACGGGACCTTCACCGGCGCACATCTTCTCTGGCAGGAAACCAAATTTCCCGTCGCGGGTGTTCCCGGAACAATTGACAATGATTTATACGGAACTGACATCACCATTGGTTTTGATACGGCGATCAACACGGGATTGCGCGCGATCGATCAAATTCGCGATACCGCGGGTTCTCATGATCGCCTGTTTTTAGTTGAAGTGATGGGAAGACACGCTGGGTATATCGCAATGGATGTCGGAATCGGTGGTGGTGCCGATGCCATCGTCATTCCCGAAGACAAAATCACTCTAGAAAGTATTGCCGCGCAAATTGCTCGGGGAATTAAACGCGGAAAAACAAGTTCCATTATCGTTGTCGCGGAAGGCTCGCGAATTGGTAACGCCCAGGAAATTTCCAAACGTCTTTTAAAAAAATACGGTTATCAATCCCACGTTGCAAACCTTGGCCACACCCAACGCGGTGGTAGCCCCACAGCGCGCGATCGTAAGGTAGCAAGTGTGTTAGGAGCTCTCGCCGTTCGCGAACTACTTAATGGTAATTCCGATTTTATGACTGGGGTTGGTGGATTGAATCCGCATCTCATTCCTCTAAAAAAAGCCATCGAAGGCAAAAAGCCTTTGCATCGCGATCTGATATTGCTTGCCAAAATTTTGGCGACTTAATTTTGTCAGATTAACAAATTGACATATAAATTTTATAAAATTGAAACCACAGATATGTCGATTAATTAGCTCCCCCGTTAACCAAATCCTTTGTATCTCCTTTGGCAGTACAATTTCTCAAAACCAATTTTGGCCCACGAATTGAATATTGAATTCTAAGAGATCTTTCTTTGGGGGAAAAAATGGGAAGAAAATTCAATTCTATCGAATACAAAACCGCAATTTGCGTTGGCTGTTCTGTGCTGCTGCACGCGGGCCTAATCTACTATGTTGCTTCTACTCAATTTGGCGGTAAAGGCGAAGGCGGTAATGGCGAAAAGGAAAGCGAAACAATTTCTTTTGATGTTTCCCAGACAAACGCCAATGAGTCCAACGATTCACAAACAGAGGCTGCAGTTAATGAGCCAATAGCAGAAACAAAACTTCCCGAAAAGATCGAGACCCCGAAAGAAACAGTCCTTGATAAAGATAGTGCTGTTAGCGTTCCTGAAAAAGAAGTTTCCAAACCAAAGCTGGCAACAACACTTCCAAAAAAAGAGGAACAGTTACCAGCTCCGGCACCTAAGAATGAAAAAACGAGCGTGATTGATCCCCAAACCAAAGAAAAAATCGCCGTGACTCAACCACAAGAAAATGCGCCTGAAGAAAAGTCGATGGAAGTGACATCAACTGTTGATGAAGAAGCCAAAAAATCCAATGAACAATTGGTTGAGCAAATCATGTCTGATCAAAAGCAGCCAGAATCACAGGAGCCAGAAGTAACGCCAACTCCTGTACCAGCAGCACCTGCCGCGGCACCGGCTAAAGAAGATGAAGACACTACCGGCGAAACCATACAGGCACAACAAGGCGAAGGATCACCATCTGCTGAATCGCAGACCTCCGAAAAAGGCGCGGCTGGCGCTGAAAGCACTGAGAGTTCGGCGCAGAATCTTCCTGTTAAACAAGATTCTGATCTTAAACCAATGCCAGGAAATAAAGATCCACAATATTCGAAAGATGATCGGCTAGCGCGCCGCCAGGGTGAAGTAAAATTTATGGCTGAAGTTTCGAAAGCAGGATCGCTTTCAAACATTCGCTTATTAAAATCAAGCGGACATAAATCCCTTGATTTGTCTGCTTACCGAGCTTTCAAGAATTTTCGTTATCAACCCGGTCAGCAAAGTTTTGTCGTAAAATCTTTTGTCTTTACCTTAAAGGGACCTGCTCAGCAGTTGCCTTCAAGGTTAGCGATTCGCGGTGAAAATTAATCTTGGAATAACTCTTTTTCAGATTTAGTGGTGCCGTGGTTGCGACGAGCAGCTCTGGCTTTTTTGCCGGCTAGTCTTCTTTTTTTACGACGAATACCTTCAGTTTTTTTGGTTGGTGACATAAATCCCTCGTTTTATGAGTTAGAAGTGATACGGAGTATCAAAAGGGCATGCGTAAGTCAATCACATGCCTAACGCCGCCGCTTCGTTGAATTTCGTGTTGATAAGAATAATCAAAACCCAAACGCGGTCCTAAAAAACCCAGGCCGGCAGTTATAAGGGTTCTTTGCTTGTAATCATCCCATTGCATACCCAATCTTACCGCTAAATAAGACAAATGCGTTTCGTTACCGATCTTCAAAACCTTCTTATTTTCAGGGTTTTCAAACAAATATTGCTGAACATCTGCCCGAAAATGAAAGTTTTTCGCATAAACATAGTAGAGACCAGTGCCGACCGTTGAATCCAAACTCAAAGCCGGTGGCGTATCACCCCCGGGATTTAAAAAATTCTGCGCCATCACACCGATGGCTAACATGGTGTTAGGCGAAAAAACCGAACCTATCGAAAGATTATTTTGCTGATAGCTAATACCCGTCTGATCAATTTCTTTGCGACTAACTTGGACACCAACAGAAAATTCTTTTTTCACAAAACTCGCTGCTGCCAAAGAATAATACTTCTCTAAATATTCTGTTGTACCGTCAGTGTTTTTGTTTGAAAAATAAGCAAAAGCAGCAGGGAAATAGGTTCCCTTGGTGCAATCAGATAATAATACTCCCCAGTAGTTATCATTTTTGTTTGCAAAAACAGAACCCTGGCCTGACACTAATCCAAAATGAAAATCATTTGGTAAATGGGGCAAGACCGCTGGGTTTTGCAAAGGACCTTCTAAAACATCAATATTGGCTAGGCCTCCCCCGCCTAAAGCCGAGGAAATAGGTCCAGTCAGCACTTGCGCCTCAACAAACTGTGGGGAAAAGGTTACAATATAGACCATAGTCATGAGAATACTTCTAAGAATTAACACCGTAGGGTCCTTTTTACTTTTTTTATGCGTTAATTTATTTCACCCCTTTTCATGGGGGTCAAAGGTTGAATCCGTCAGGATGTCACGCGCTAAGGTCAACGAGGGAGAAACCCTTTCCAGCTTGTTGAAAAAAACTGGCTTTACCGATTCAGAAATCCGCGAAGTTTGGCGACAAAATCCACTCCCAAAAAACTTTCGAATTTTGCCCGAAGAACCCTATATTGTGGTTAATGATGGCAAAGAAAAGTTAAAAGGAATTAAATTTTTCGAACAGCTTTCTGACTACTCTTATTATCTCTTCAAAAGTAACGAAGGCGGTAAAGTAGGAACGAAACGAATTCTGGAATCGTTCCGCACTGAAGTCGCCACCTTTCGGGGCAAGATAATTGGTAGCATTCTCAATAGTATTCAAAATATTGTCGGCAATGATTGGGTCGCTTTTCGTTTTTTGGATGCCTATATATTTGATATGAATCCGCGTCGCGATCTCTCGCGAGGGGCGGGCTTTTCCATTAAAGTCGAAAAAAAGTTTCTTGGCGAACAGTTTGTGAAATTTGGTGAGATTCTCGAAACTGATTTGGAGCTCCATGGGCAGCAAGCTAAACGCAAGTTCGTTTCATTTTCAGATGGCGGCGTTTTTTTAGACGCTAACAATCCAAAAGCCAACGAAAATAAAGAGCTCTATGCACCTGTTAACTACATTAGAGTCTCCAGCATTTTTCAAATGCATCGCTTTCATCCGATTCGCCAGAAATCGCGCGCTCACTTAGGAACTGATTTTGAACTGCCGATCGGCAGCGAGGTTTTTGCTTCTTATTCAGGTTTTATCGAAAAAATCGGAAAAAATCGTGCGGCTGGTAACTTTGTGGTCATCAGTCACCCCAATGGCTACAAGACTTCTTATCTACATCTTAACTCGGTCGATTCAAATCTATCTGTGGGTAAAAAAATTCAGGTAGGTCAAATCATCGGTGAGGTCGGTTGCACCGGCTACTGCACAAGTCCGCATTTGCATTTCTCTGTCAAAAGAGGGAATAGGGCTATTGATCCCTTGAAAGTTATCAAGAGATATCCTTACGGCTTCGCTGAAAAAATTGTTAGTAGTCTAACCACTAAACTTTAGTACCTGCGCACAGCATACGCCCTTGTCTTAAATCTCTGACTATGGTTTTTTATAGGCATGAAGCCCGTTAAGAAAGCCGTGATTCCGGCAGCAGGTTTAGGAACTCGTTTTTTACCAGCCACGAAAACCGTGCCTAAAGAAATGTTACCCATTGTTGATACTCCGATCATTTTTTATATCGTTGAAGAGGCGGTAAAGGCCGGGATCGAAGATATTATTTTAATCGCCGGTCGTGGTAAAACGGCAATCGATGACTTCTTTGATGTTTCCTACGAACTTCAAGACCACCTTGAAAAAAAGCAACAAACCGCACTTCTGGATAAAATAAAACACGTTCAAAAGATGGCAAATATCATCAGCATTCGCCAAAAGAATCCGCTCGGCCTAGGTCATGCGGTTTGGTCCGCCAAACCGATAGTTGGTGACGAGCCTTTTGCAGTTCTTTTAGGCGATGAAATCACCGTATCTAAAAATCAAACGGTCACTCAGTCACTTGTAAAGGCAACAATGGAAACCGGAGTCTCCTGCGTCTCCATCATGAAGGTGTCACCCGATGATGTCTCCAAATATGGAATCATTAAGGGGACAGAGGTGAGTAAAGGCCTTTGGAATATCGAAAACGTCGTTGAGAAACCGGCAAAAGAAAAGGCGCCAAGCCACTGGGCTCTGCCTGGCCGCTACGTCTTTACCAATGGAATCATTAAGTGTCTGGAGAATATGCCTCCAGGCAGGAACGGTGAAATTCAGCTTACCGATGGCATGTCTCTTTTGGCAGGTAAAGAGGGTATGCGCGGAGTGGTGATGGACGCCACTCGCTACGATGCCGGGGATAAACTTGGTTTTTTGAAAGCGAATATTGAATTTGCTCTAAATAAATCAGAATTTAGTTCCGCATTGAAATCATATATTAAAGACCTTGCTCAACAATTATAGAGGTAACATGGAGTTAGTTAGATTTTTACTTTTGTTGATGGTAGCCGTTCCCGCCAACGCTTACGTTCCCGACATCAACATGATTTTGGATCGCACCGTTAAAAATCAAGGGAATTCTCTCTACGCTATTGATCTGGAATTATCCATTGATAGCAAAACGCAAACCTATCTAGCCCATGAACACTGGTTAATAGATGATGCAGATACCTTGCGAGTGAAA
>CAYPZY010000059.1:3131-11194 GCA_964415155.1 uncultured Bdellovibrionales bacterium | reverse complement strand
CTATCCTTTCGAGAGAGCTGTCATTTGGGTCTAGCGGATGACCTACTCTTTGTCCATGGCTGATTCTATTTAGTTAAATTTATAGGCAAATTGCTAAATGTCGCTGATTAATTGAGTAACAACTGTGAAATAAAGTTAACGTTTAAGGAAGCGCTTTAAAAAGTGCTAGATTCTAGGGCTTGGGATCGGGAGGCCCTTTATCGCCTTTAAGTATATCTGCCATTTGAACGGTGACCATAAGTCCGTCACTGGTTCCCACCGTTGCGCTTGGACCGGCCGGGGAGTCACTTCGACGTTCAATGCGATAAAATATATCAACAACATTGGGGCAGCCGCCACTGACGGCAGCATCGCAGCGAGGACGGAATTTAGTGATCACTTGAAAGGGACAGGACACAACATCAGTTGCTCCAGTACAAATTTTTCCCCACATATCGTAGAGCACCGGTGCCATGTTCGTTCCGCCAACTGGCGGCGACGCCGACATCGGTCCATATAAAATAAAGGATTGCAGAACATTCGTAATGCAACCGCCGCCTGTGACGCAATTTTTTAAAGCAGTGTTGTTAGTGCTCGCATCGATACTATGGCGAATGCTACTCGCCATTTTAGCATAACGACCAATGGTCACTGTTAAAATATCTTTGCTAGTGGTGAGCCTTCTAAACGATTCATTTTTTATGCGATAGCGAACGGTATCAAAAGCCATCATCATGATCGAAAAAACAAGTACAAAGGTGATCATTGCAAGCAACATGGTACCGCTTTGGTTGCGAACTGGCTTAAACATTAGCGACTCAACTTACTGCATTTGCCCTTGCGAGCATTAGTTAAAACTTCCCCCGGTGGACAGGCACACACTAGAGGCGCGATTTGGATTGTGTCACCGACACAGGTAACGGTGGGAGGTGGTGGTGGAGGTGGCGCTGGTGTCGGAGGTGGACCGCTACTGACGACAGGACCGCTGCCGGGAGCTGGAAGTGGTGACGGATCTGCTGGCGGTGGTATGAGAGTTTTAGGGTCAATATAAACGGGATTATTAGCTGCGGGATAGGAAATGTCCTCTCCCATGGTGACAAGAGAACCGGCAATGGTGCGAAATTTTATTCCCGACAAGTTCGTCGAAGCTGGTTCACGTATTTCATATTTCACTTCAATCACTTCTGCCACGTCACAAACGGTACTGGGCGTGAGGCTTGGAGACTTAGGTGGACATTGCGGTTTAAACCATGTGCGCACTTCTATTGGGCATTCGCTTGCGGTCGCTCCCGAACTACATACAATGCCCATCTGATCGTAGCGCACGGGAGAAGAATCCTTTCCCGCCACTTCGCCGGAACTCATTCCAGCGCCTCCTGATGCGGTTTGCACGGGATCGTACAATGTGAAAGGCACGTAAGTATTGTCGGCATTGCAATCGCCAGGTTCATCAGGATCAAAAACAACTTTCACTTGTAGACAATTCGCCAAGGCCTCGTTACCTGGGCGCTGCATACTAACGCGAATGGAAGTCGCCATCCCAGCCAATGTTTGAATTGTTGAGTGAATTTTATCGCGCGACGATCCTGCGCGTGTGGGGGCCTCCGCTTTTAGCGTGCGAGAAAAGTAGCCGACGGTTGATAGAACCAATAGTAAAAGACACGTCAAACTAATCAAGGTATCGACAAAACCAAAACCTGAATTTGATTTCATTTTCCTCATTTATAACTCCACTATGATCGAGCCCTCAATAGGAGCCATTCGACTGGCGGGATGCTCAACGCCAATGATACTAGGTGAAGCGGATTGGATTGTATAAAAAATTTCTAAGAATTCTGGTTTTTGTGCCGGGCAGGTTTCCGGAGGAGTAAATGAGACTTTGGGATTTGTGCGGCACTGAGTTCGAAAAGCAGTGAAAACCTCAAATGGGCAGACTTTCGATGCTGCAGCACCGGCGCTACAAGGTTGGCCATCAACGTTGTAACGAACTGGCGAACTTTGAAAACCAGAAATGACATCGGAAGCTCCGGCAGGTCCATAAATTTTGAGTGGATAAACTTCTAGGGCTTCGCAGTTGGTGCCATCAACGCCACTAAGACAGGTTGATAAATCTTTATTATCTGCGTGTGTGGCACTAAAGTTTACATACTTGGCTGTGCCGGCGGCGCGAACTTGTGAGATAATTTCGTCTCTGCTTGCCGTAGCTTTCACAATTAAAAGTTGCTGGTTCTGATGAAAAGTAATAGTGAAAATTGCCGCAACCGCGATGCTGCTTAAAAGAAGTGAAATTGTCACTTCGATAATGGAAAAGCCAGATTCACTACCCATTACTATAGTTTATCATACTGTTCTAGGAGGCGGGGAAAAATTTCGGTGAAATTAAAATCGCTAATCACGCGTAGGCGTGCATTTTGTCCAAAAGTGTTCCATTGTGAGATGTCAGCAAGTGCTCGTGAAAAACATTTTTGCAGATCGTCCACACTATTTGGTTCAAACAACCATCCTGTTTTGTTTTCTTGGATCACCTCTGGAGTTCCACCAGAGTTAGTGCCCAGCGCTGGCAGTCCCGCTAATTGCGCTTCTAAGAGTGCCAATGAAAAGCATTCGTTGTAGGTGGGGAGAATATAGAGATCGAAAGCCTTTAGGAGTTGGTAGGCGTCGGGGATAGCACCAGGAAAGTGAATGCGGGATTTTAGAGCTGCCGGGAGTGCCTTCACCTTCGAATAAATTGTTTGAGAATATCTTTTGGCATTTTCATCGTGTCCTGTCGGTGGCCCAATCCACAGCAAATGCAGGTCATCACGTTTTGATAGTTCGGGAATTAGAGCATCTAAAAATTCCAGAGTGCCTTTACCCTGATCAATGCGATTAATTGATCCAACAACAAGTGCCTCGGGCGGAAGTTTTAGCTTTTGGCGTGCTTCTGTTTTGGTAAAAAATCCCTTCTCCATTTTCTCGACGTGGCGTCCGTAATTAACGACAACAATTTTTTCGTTCGGTACTGGAAACATCGAGGCGATGTTTTGTTTCGCGCGCGTACTGGAGCACCAGAGTTCATCAATGGACTTATAAAGCAACCAGTGCCACGGATCTTTCTTTTTGTGATCAATCCAAATGTGCGTCTGTAAAATCACTTTCGCATTAAGGCGGCCAAAAGCTTTTGCCAGTTGTAACCAGGGAAATAATATTTTTACATCCAAAGTGCTATGCAGATGCAAAATCTGTCTTTCCTTATTCTCGCCAAATAACTTACTTCCCCAAAAACACTTCTTGTTGTGAATGATTGGCGCAATTCCTGCGGCTCTTACTTTCTCTTCAAGTGGTGATCCCGGGAGGACAACAAAGGACACCTTGTGACCCGCTTTTTTTTGTTCATCAGCGAGCAGTAGGGCATAAGCTTCAAGTCCAGAGAATGCAGGGCGCGGGCAGAAGTGAACGATTTCCATCAGCTAAAAAAACGACGAACGCAATTGATAATTGAGTCTTGATTTGGAAGATCAGCCCAAAGAGGCAAGCGAATGAGCCGTTCAGAAAGATTTTCGGTAAAACTAAGATCTCCAGATTTGCGACCATATTTGAGTCCAGCCGTGGCGCTGTGAAGAGGAACATAGTGAAATGTAGATTGAATATTTTGTTCTTTCAAATGTTGTAACAGATTGCTGCGTGTCTCGAGGTCTTTCACTAGGAAGTAAAAAATGTGAGCGTTGTGTTTACAATCTTTAGGGATTTGTGGCAATTGCAGCTTACCCGCTTGTTCCAGTTCTTTTAATCCTTGATAGTACTTATTCCAAACATTTAAGCGCGATTGGGTGATCTCGGCCGCTCTTTCAAGCTGAGCAAGTAAGAATGCGGCATTAATATCACTCGGCAAATAGGAAGACCCCATATCGACCCATGTGTATTTATCGACTTGGCCACGGAAAAACTGACTGCGGTTGGTTCCTTTCTCACGAATAATCTCAGCTCGATGAAAGTAGGTATCGTCATTAATAAAAAGCGCACCGCCTTCGCCACAGGTGATATTTTTAGTTTCATGAAAACTAATGGCGCCAAAGTGGCCAATCGTTCCCACCGTTTTTCCTTTGTAAGTTGAAAGCGCGCATTGAGCGGCGTCCTCTACCACCTTAAGATTATGATCGCGAGCGATCGTCATAATTTTGTCCATCTCACAGCTGACGCCGGCATAATGAACAACATAAATGGCCTTTGTTTTTTTTGTAATGGCCTCTTGAATTTTGTTTTCATCGATATTGAGCGTGTCTTTTCGAACTTCCACAAAAACGGGTTTCGCGCCTCTTAAAACCACGGCATTGGCCGTTGAGACAAATGTAAACGACGGCATGATCACTTCGTCACCGGGTTGGAGATCCAGTAAAATGGCCGCCATTTCTAGAGCCGCTGTACAAGAGTGGGTGAGCAAGGCTTTTCTCACATTCCATTTTTCCTCGAACCACTGGTGGCACTTTTTTGTGAAAGAGCCATCTCCCGAAACGGCGTTGGACCTTAAGGCTTGTAAAACATAGCTTTCTTCCAAAGACGTGATAGACGGTTTGTTAAAAGGAATTCTCTTATCAGACATAAAGTGCTACTATCTTAACCTGCTCAGGAGTGTTTTGCCAATGCAATTTCACAGCGAAGAAATGTTACAAACTAGCAACGAAAAAGTAGCGTGGATAAGAGCGGGTGCTCTCGGCGATTTGCTCGTCGCTTTGGCAGCATTGGAAGAAACCTGTCAGCGCCATCCTAGCGCCCAGATTTGGGTGGTGGGCAACTCTCTATGGCGCGAGATACTGCAACCAGGGTTTTACACGCAGATTGTCGGTCTTTTTATCTTAGACGACAAGAAGGCAACAACGGGCGAGATCTATGACTTAAGGGAGGGACAATGGCAAAAGAGCGGTCAGCGCCAAAGTTTAAAAGAGTTCCTCAAAGGATTTCAAAAAGTAATTAATTTACGTATCGATACCCTTCGCTTTGCTTGGCCTGCTATCGTTGCAGGAGTACCGGAGCGAATGGGTAGCGCTGCCTTTCCGACCTCGCTCGTTTACACTCACACCGTTCCCTGGTTAGGGAAGGATCCAATCATCCATGAGCGCGATGCGGCCTTGCGCGTACTCGGCGGCCAGAAAAGTTTTATTCCAAAGAAGTCAGCGCTGGCGGAAGAAATTGTTGAGAAGTGGCAAATTCGAGGTGGTTTACCGCCGACAAAAAAGTTTGATCAAGACATTAGTAAAAAAATGACGGGTCAGGAATGGAAAACCTATTGGCTAATTAATCCTACAGCTTCCAAACGCGAAAAGGCGTGGCGTGCAGAGAACTTTCGCAAACTAGCTTTGGAGTTGCGGACTTTGAGCAAAGAAAAGATTTTGATCATTGGCTCTCCTCAGGAGTCGGATTGGTTAAAAGAAGTCGCGGGTAACGAGTTTTCTATTGTGCAGCCAACAAATATTCAGATTCTTATGGATATTGTGGCGGGGGCCAAAGCACTACTGACCAATACAAGCTCGATGCAATTTATTGCTGCTTCTTGTTCTACGCCGACGATCACTATCATGGGCAAGGCACGGCCAGAAATTTGGGGACCACTTGGACGCGAAGACGAAATTGTCAGAGGACGTTTTCAAGCCCCGGCCGGTGCCTCTCCAGACGAGATAGAAGTAATTGCCTATAACAGCGTTTCGGTAAAAGATGTTTTGACTAAAGTAAATTTCTTTATATAGCCTGATTTGGGAGATGGATATGGTTGGTATTGTCGTGCCAATGAAGAAAGAAGCTTTTCATTTGTTGGATTCCATTCAGGATAGTCAGGAAGTTTCACTACATAGTCGGAAAGTGATCACGGGCAGGATCGAAGATGTTGCCTGCACAATTATTATTTCAGGTTGTGGAAAAGTGAAGAGTGCCTCGGCCACGCAACTTCTTTTAAGTAAATACCAGTGCGACAATGTCATTCATTTCGGTGTGGCAGGAGCGTTGAATCTTAAATTACAGATTGGCGACATTGTTTTGGGTAAAAAAATTATCGAGCACGACTACTATCAAAAGTTTGGAACTCATGAGAAGCCACCAGTTGTCATGTCGTATGAAACGTTGTCAAATAAAGCGATCGAATTTGCCGAGCAAACGGGTCGTCCTCTTATCAGTGGAACTATTGTCTCTGGGAATGAGGACATTGTAACCGGTACTAGACGCGAAGAACTTGTTGGTAAATTCGCCGGCGACTCCGTCGATTGGGAAAGCGCTGCCTGCGCTCAAGTTTGTGACGTTATGGAAATTCCATTTGTCGTTCTACGAACGATCGTAGATTACGCACATGAAGGAACTCACAAAGAATTCCCGCGTAACTTTGAACTCTCTGCTCTCAATCTTTGCCAATTTATCTATGATTTTGTGGCGGCTAAACTAAAATAATATTTATTTAGCACTTGCCGCCGTCGTTTTTCCGCTAGTCTCTTTTAAGATTTTATTTTTGTAAAAGTACGCGGCAGACTGATAGTAGGCGATTGTTTCATCAGCCAGATCTTTAAGTTCCGGACTCTCGTCTGGCAAATGAGTGACGTCAGTTAAACTGTTGACCCGAAATCTATCAACTCTTTTTTTAGGACCGAGAATGGCGAGTCCATTGTCTTTATACAAACCGACAAATTGATAATTGCTAACAAACGCGCGAGATAGTTGTGTCCGCAAAATGTCTTGCCCGAAAAAACGATTTTCGTAGGAAAAATTTAATAAACCTAAAATGGTCGGTCCAATATCAATTTGACTTGCTAGTTGCGAGTATTTTGCGGGCTTAATGATATTTGGATTATAAACGATCGCGGGAATCGTGTAGTCATCGAGAGGAATCTGCAGACGTCCACTGACGCCGGCATTATGATCAGAGACGAAGACAAACAAAGTGTCTTTAAACCACGGTTTCGTTTCTGCATTCTTGAGAAACTCACCAATCGCATAGTCAGCGTATTTGACAGCATCGTGACGACCTTCTCCCGAAGGAATATCAATTTTTTGTGGATAGGTATACGGTCGGTGGTTAGAGGTTGTAAGGACTAATTGAAAAAAAGGGGTTCTTTTGTTCGTCAATCTATCGGCCTCGCGAATAACCCGATTAAAAATGTCTTCGTCACAAACCCCCCAGGCGTTAGCGAAAGAGATTTCCGTCTTTTCCATATTAGCCTGATCGAGAATTTCAAAACCGTTGCCGGCAAAAAAGTTCTTCATATTGTCAAAATAGGAATAGCCCCCATAAATAAATTGAGTAGAATAATTTTTTTCGCGGAAAACGCTGCCAAGATTATATAATCCGTTGCCTTCAGGCCGGCGTACAATCGACTGGCCAGGTGTCGGTGGTACCGACAATGTTAAAGCTTCGAGACCGCGGACAGTGCGCGTACCTGTGGCAAGTACGTTGCTGAAAAACAATCCTTCATTAGTTAAGCGATCCAGGACGGGAGTGATATTTTGTTGTGACCCGTAGGAATTCATGAACTTCGCACTCATACTTTCCATTACAACCATCACGACATTGAGTCTTTTTTCAGCTTCGGTAGGGGATACCATTTGCCGCAGACCTTCCTCAGCGGAAATGTTAACTCCCGGTAATACCGTTTTTAGTTTCGTGATATTTTCGTTTAGATCTTTGGTCTGATAAAAATCAGTGTAACTAATTTCGTTGTTAACGTACGCGTGGATAAAAGAATACATCCCATTCTTTGAAATCTCGTTGAGTGGTCTTTTATCAGATTGTTCGGCAATCGATTGGTTTAGGAATAATTGACTAGTTAAGACGACGAAAAGAGCTAGTGAAACGATCATCAATCGCCGCGGTGGATGAAATTGATAAGACTCGTAAGCGCGCCTATTCTCAGCTTTTGTAGAGACATAGGTGATGAGGGCAGAAAAGACCGCAACACCCATAAGAAACCAACCAAGAGGATATGATTCCCAAATATTGTTTAAAACTTCATTGGTGTAGATGAGGTAATCGACGGCAATAAAGTTATAGCGGCTTTGGAATTCTTCCCAAAAAAAGATTTCACCAAAACATGAAAAGACTAAGAGGAAAAAAAACAGGAACAAAATTA
>CAYPZY010000059.1:0-3031 GCA_964415155.1 uncultured Bdellovibrionales bacterium | reverse complement strand
CCAACGCACAAACGTGTCCTGGATCTGATGAGGTCCAGGCCAAAATTAGTCATCAATATCCAACACAAGCGACGGCTTTTATCTGCGGTTTTAGCGATAGCGACAAGGCTCCTCCAAAGGGTAAAACCCATTTAGCCGAGTTTACCGTCTATGCCAACCTGCCTGATAAATCCGTGAAAAAAATTTTTACGGCGGGCGCCCTCGACAATTTTTGGGTGAGCAAGGATAAGGACAAGGGTCTAGTTTTGGAGGAACTTGTCATGGTCGATCAAAAGTTTTATCCGTTGTATCTAACGAATATTGAATGCAGTGAAAATGACTGCTGGCGAACAGCAGAAACTTGCATTTTTAAAAAGCCTAAAGGCTCACATCCAGAAATTTTGAAAGAAATCAGTAAAAAGGTTCGTGGTAAATTTAATAAAATTCATTTGCCGTTGAATGCCATGGTTGATGTGGCTTTGGTCCAAGCATTGTCAGGGGACAAGGAAGCTTTTCAGTTTTTTGCCAAAGATAGTCCGTTACTGGATAAATTTGATCCACGTTCTAGCGAGCAATATTATGCCTCACGAAAACTCTTAGAGCGCGTTGCTGGTGGCGGCTGTCTGGACCGCAAAGAAGACAAAGCTGCGAGCGAGAAATCGAAAAAGAATAAAAAAGCGAATCGTAAAAAATGATCACCCATAAAACCATTTTGGTAGTTGATGACGAGCCAGATTTACGTGATCTTTTAATGGAAGAGTTTAAGAATCTTGGTGCCAACGTCGTAGGGGCAGCCAATGGTCAAGAGGCCATTGAAATCATTGAAAGTCAGAGTGTCGATGTGGTCATATCAGACGTTCGTATGCCTGGTGGAGATGGCGCGAGTCTTTTAGAAAAAATAAGAAAAATCGATCCAAAGAAGCCTCATGTCTTTTTTTTAACGGGATTTGCCGATATGGATTCTAGCGAGGCTGTGAGAATGGGGGCAAAAGGTTTATTTCACAAACCGATTGATTGGGCCGTTCTCATTGAAACAATAGAGGCATGCTTAAAGGAAAAGTAAACAGCGCTATAGTGATTGGGCTTTTGCAGCTAGCGTGTACGTCCCAACCCATTGTAAGATGTGAAGCCGGGGACTGGTTTCAACAAGGCTTTCAAGACGCACTTTTCGGAAAAACCAGTGAATCAATTCAAGAGTATCAACAAACCTGTCAAAGCGCCGGTGTTACCGTTGACGATAAGAAATACAATTTAGGTTTTAGAAACGGTTTACGTCGGTTCTGTCAGCCAAGATACGGCTATGAATTTGGTTTGCAGGGCCAAGAGTATAAAAAGACATGTACGCAAAAGAGAGAAAGTGCTTTCTTAGATAAATATTTTGCAGGTCGCCGCCAATTCCTACGTGATGAGATCTCAGATAAAAAGGGACTAGTGGAATCGATCACCGAAGATTTAACCTTCAAGGAAAGAGAACTCGCTAGTGTGACCACTGACCACAAAAATCCTTTGTCGGACGACATAAATAAATTGCGTGAGCGCCGTGAAAAGATTAAAGATGAGATCACGAGGCTAGCAAAAGAATTACACGCCTTGGGAAAGTAGTTCTCATGAAAACATACGTGGTCTCAGGCGCCGGTTCGGGCATTGGTCGAGCTATTTCCGTTGAGTTAGCGAAAGAAAAACATCGAGTCGTCCTTATCGGTCGCAATAAAAATAATCTCGTCGAAACACAATCGCTGATGATGGCGCCAACGAATCACCCCATCGTCATTGCCGACGTTACTGATAAAAAGTCTTTAAATAGCCAATTTCGAGAACTCCTTAAAGGCACAGATGTGGCAGGCGTCGTATGCAACGCGGGTGTTGGCGGACCAAACACTTACGGCGAACAAGACCGTTGGCACGAAGTCATTAATACAAATCTTACTGGCGCCTATGTGCTGGCCAATGAAGTGATCCCTTATCTGAAAAATTCTTCTTGTGCCTTTAAACACATTATTTTCATATCATCGATTTTAGGAAAGATGGGTGTGCCCGGATATACTGCCTACTGCGCCTCTAAAACTGGTCTGCTCGGTTTAACTCGTTCTCTAGCGCTCGAACTAGCTGCTGAAAATATTCTAGTGAACGCGATTTGTCCTGGCTGGGTAGAAACTAAGATGGCTCGTGAAGGAATGGACGTAATTGCCAATTCCGCGAAGATTAGTTTTGAGACAGTTTTTAAGCAGCAAATGCAATCTGTTCCACTCGGAAAATGGAGTGACCCGCAAGAGATTGCCGCACTTGTTTCTTACTTGCTTTCACCCCAACAGCGTTCCATTACGGGACAAGCCATTGATATCAACAATGGCGCCTTCATGTCTCAATAGCGAAAATTCTCAAACGAAAACATTTCATTTTTAGAATATTCGGTGCTTTTTAGATTATTTCTGTCAGTTGGAGTATAATAGTTAAAGCACACAGTTTGTGGTGTTTCAAAGGAGTACGTTTGTGGAAACATCTGAAAACAAACCTAATGAGCAGGCGGCAACGACGCCGTTTCAATTTCTCATTGCTGAAAAGAATAAGGTAGTCGTCTTGTCTTTAATAGGGACGCTGACCACCTCACCAGAATTTGACAAGTGTTTAGGCCAGCTCGATCGTTTGGATTTCACCAACATCATTATTAATTTTAGGGATGTGACGTCGCTTGAATCGCCAGCAATTCCTTTTTTGGCGCAAATTAAAAAGCTAGCTCGCAAAAAGTCACCACTCGTGGCGGTCTGTGGCCTTAAACCCGAAATTAAGGATAAACTATTATCACAAGGCGTCATCAGTAAGCCTGAAGTTTTTGGCAACGTTCGGGATGTTCTGCTGAAGTTGGCTAATCAAACTAAGGAAGCTGCCTAAATTTAATTTATTGTCTTGGTGCTAGTTTATTGCATAATAATCTCTGAGAAATTTGCGGAGGTTACTATGAGGATTCCAGCGACTGCCGGTCTTTTTTTATTTTTTACCTCAGTTTTTGCTTTAGCAGCGATTGATATCACCAAAGAAAATAAAACGTTCAAAG
>CAYPZY010000058.1:0-11206 GCA_964415155.1 uncultured Bdellovibrionales bacterium | reverse complement strand
TTTTTTGACAGCGTTATGGGATTTGTAAAAACCAAATCATCACGCCCTAAGGCATCATACTTTTCCATACATTTGAGGCGCCAATTAATGTGATGGCGATATAGAAATGGGGACTCTTTACCGACAAAAACGGGTTCCTCTGTGGCCACGTATCTGCCGTTTTGTTCAACTACCTTTCCAATCTTTATCAAGAATCTCAAAGTATTATTCACAACCGACTGGGGAAGATCGTAAAAATCAGCAAGCTCTTCCGCAGATTTCCCGCCTGAAAGCGCTGAGGCAAGCCAAATTCCAACATAATACCAGACGGAAAAAAACTCAGCCTGATCCTTTTCGTCCATCGATTTTTTTTGATTCAAGCGATCGCGCAGATTAAATTGTTTTTCACGGAGAACCTTTAGTTTGGAATCGAAATATTCGCGCGATGAAACAGTCTCTGCCCTGTTGAAAAGAACTAACTGTATAAAGTAATCCGATTCCAAATCTGACAATCCGAAATAGTTAGCAAGCATTAACGCCTGTTCCACGGAAAGATGAGTCTTTCCCTTAAAAATGTGGGTGACCATTGTTGTATGAATGGCTAAATGTTTTGCAATTCGCAAATACTGTCCCCGTCCGCGATGGGGCATTGTTTTCACCTTCTCTCGCACAAACTCTTTATAATTTTCGTAGTCAAAAATGTTCATATATCAGTAATTTCAATTATATATAATTATTTATAAAAAGATAAATTTTGAAATATATATTTTAATAAATTAATCTATAAGTCTTTAACTAGCTGCGTTATAGTGGCTCGAATGTTGAAACAAAGGAGTTAGCTTTATGAAATTGATAACTTTTGTATCTGTAATTTTGATGTCGATGCAAGTACAGGCGAATGGTCCTGAAGACTACCGCCTAGTGCGGGCTAAGGGCCCTGGAGCCGGCGGAGGAACAAACGCGGCGGATGAGCGTTTGGCCCATATTCAAAACATGAAGCAGTACATTGAGCAAAAACTTGTCAGCGACGAGATTGTTTTTCTAAAAAGCATTACGCCGGCACAAGTTAAAAGTCTGACCGATGTTTCACTAAAAAATGCGTTTGCGGCGATGTTGTATGATAACTCGCTCATTGAGCATTTGCAAAATCACCCACCGAACCAACTTTATAATATTTCCCCAACAGGCTGTCTTCGTCAAAAAGATGAATACGCACAAGCCAATATTAAAATTCCAATTTGTTTTGATTTGGAACAGATGGCAGATCGCATACCGTTGACAACCAACACAGATATTCTGCGCGTTGCAATTCATGGACGTGCTCATCAATATAACTGGGCAGTTTCAAATCTAGATGAAGAGGAAACCAAACACGATGTCTTCGGAATGTTTTCCTCACCTACGTATACTTCGCCTTCAAAAAAGTTAGCCACTTTCAGATGTTCAGCCACCTGTGCCTTATATCAGTGTAAGCAGCAGCTCTCGGCAAACTGGTTGAATAAAACCTTTCTAGGGGGATCAGGGTGTATAGATGAGCTGGTTTCCTCCAAGCGCATTTCCAAAGATGCTACGACTCCCAATGAAGCTTTCGAAAAATTATTCGATGAATGCAATAATTTTAACGGCGATAAGTTTGTTTCGGGGATAGAAGGTTATTTCCTTGCGCTTGCTCCAGCCCTGTATCCAGTAAATGCCGGAATTATCGCTTCTAAGTCCAACACAGGCGTTATAAAAAATATCTGCGAAAAGGTTTCTTATGAACCCGAAATCCCAGATGACATTCGCAAAAAAATTCCAAGAGAAGACTATAAAGTTTGTGAACAGAAACACATGAGACATCAATTTATTGAAGTGGGCGGCGACGACTATGTCCTCGAAGAATGGACAATGTCTCTGGACGTTGAAAGCCCTCAACCAGAGTCTGCGAACCAAAAATGGGGTTTTATCAACTTCGCCAAAAATACAGAACAGGCAAAACTGCCAGGAACAAGTTGCTACAACTTCAATACCAACCGTATTGGTCCGACCGCTTTTAGCGTCACCGGGACTTGCGATCGTAAGATAAAAGCCTCAGAATTTCAGGGCAAAGTCTGCCTTTAACTAGAATAGGTTTTTACTAATTTCAACTATCGAATTTAAAGGACCATTTATATGAAAAATAGAATTTTACTTATTTTGCTTTCATTTTTTTCCGTCGTTACCCTTCACGCCGAGGATTCCATCTGTAATAGTCGGAATGAGTGTTTAGTTCTCCGTAATCAGATTGATAAACGAATTAATGAGTTAACCCCTAATCTGAAACAGACCGCTCAAGGTCACGTTTTTAGGCGTTCCCTTGAGTTCGCGAATATGGGTCAGGCGTGGCAAGACCCCAGCGGCACAATTTGGAGTGATTTACTTCGCACCAATGACGGTATTCCTGAATGGATGACTTATTGGGAAGCAAAAAAATTCTGCCAAGACTTGGGAGGCACACTTCCTACCAAAGCAGATTACATTCGACTCATCGGTTTTATGGGTGCCATCGGAGAAAATTTGCAACGATTTACACCCCAGATCCTACCCCACTTACAGGAAGACACCTGGCTTGGTGACCTCGATTCCAATGACTATAGCGCTACATACAAAATCTACTATTTTAAAAGGTCAGGATCTATAGATCTCGGAGCTAAATGGGACGGCGGCTCGAACTGGTATACTGTCCGCTGTATTAAAAAATAATGCGAGCCTGTTTTGAGATTATTAAACTTTTAGTGAGTTCTGAGATTAGAGAGGTGCTCTCAGCACACCTTATTTTAAATAAAAAATATTTGCAGGAAAATGCCAGCTGCAGCCTTCGCTACGGGACTTCTCCTTCGTGATAAATCACTCAGTCGGCGTCCATGCTCCGCTATCATTTTGTGCCCCCGGCACAAAATGCTGCGGACACAAGGGCCTCGAAGCCGCTGGCTGAGTTCTAGTTGCGTGGCCCATTCCACAAATAAAAAAACCAACCTTGTGGTTGGTTTTTTTATTTGGCGGCCCGTGCGGGTCCGTACTCGAACCAAGACGCCGCCAATTCAACATCTTGATACTATTGATTTTTTCAGCATAAGTCCACTAAAAAATACCTCTTTGCTGGCAGAAAAATACCTCAAAAATAGCTTATCGACGACTCAGATAGCCTCCGAGCTGGGCGTCAGCCGAAGCGCAGTTAAAGAACGGCTTCGGGAGATTGGCGTACTGAATGGCAGAGCAAGTCGCCACAGCTATCTGACTGGCCAAACTCCATTTGGATGGAAAAAAGAGCGAGGTAAACTCGTTCCACACTTGGGCGAACAGAGGGTTCTCCAAGAAATCAAAGAGCTTCGCGCTTCAGCTAAATCGCTTCGAAGCATCGCCCAAATTCTCAACTCTAAATCAATCAAATCAAAAAACGGAGAGACGTGGCACGCTGAAACCGTTCGGCGTGCACTCCAAAATGAACGCAACCAAGGAGAAAATCATGCTGGCATCGCTAAAAGAACTCATCCTAATAATCGCAGCCGCCGTAGTAGTGGCACAGGCAACCGGCCAAGTTAGTTGGCTCTGGAAACAAATCGCTACGGTTCGTCAGGCGGCACTAGACGAAGCAAAAAAAGACTGGGGATGTCCGAGTATTTTCGACAAATTGGCCTGTCGAGTTCGCAATTAGTAATAAGTATAACAAATTTTGAATACCTTTATTGTAAGAGGGCGTTAGCCTTTTGCTGAAGGCAACTCTGGCTCAACCGCCAACACAATTATACGGTATCTAACGTCAGACTCTTCAACAGACTTTGTGAAATCGATTTTCTTCTTATTTACAATTACCAAATAACGAGTCTTATAGATTTCGGTATTTCCAAGAACACCAATAGAATATCTTTGCGCCTGCTTTTTGGCCTGCTGGATTTGATCTTCAATTTCGCCCTCATCTCGAGCGAGCTTCCACTCAGTCAGCGTGAGTATACTCCCGGTCCTATCTACGTCATCCATAGTACTTTCTAAGGGTTCGTTTAGGATCAGATCTGTACGCTCTCCTATACCGTGAATCTTAAAGGCAAATATTCCGTGGCTCAGCAAGTGAACTGCTCCCAATCTTTCAACACTTGTTTCGCCATCCTTAAAAGCAACACACCACTGCCTACGGACACTCTCATCTGCTACAATTAACCTCTGGAGATGTAAAAATGAAAGTTCAGCTCTACGTACCGATCGATCTTCTGGATTGAAGAGTAACCCATCCATTTCAATTTTGAATGACGTAAGCATTAGACTAAGTGCGGACAATCCTGGGATGCCTGAAAAACTGCTATTGCTAACTGTTTTCTCCAGTTTAGATAAGCTACTCATTATTTCGCTAGGCAAATGATTTATTTTTTTCAATGACATAACTTCGCTAAATAAATTTCTTCCAAGGGGAATAAGCGTTGAGTTTGAGGTCCCATGATAATCACTGCCAAAGGCTGCCGTACTAGCAGTAAACCTTGATTCTAGCTCGCTAAATTCCGCAATTTTTTTTGATAATGGCGCCCATTGTCTTGCCCAAATCATTTTGAAACTCCTCACTTTCGCTCTAGTATAATTATCCCTTTTCCGCAAAGCCAACGATATTTCCTGCGGGCTCACGAACAAAAACTTCGTTGGAACCATAGAAAGTCTTTCTCAAATTAACTACGATGCTCCTCTTATCAAGTTTTGGCAAAAGATCCATAAGTCCCTCGCACTCGATATAAATTGCAGAATTCGACAGCCCATTCTCTGCTACGGAGGGAACATCTTTTTGTACGCTCGCCATCGATTGATACATGATTTCGATTCCATCTTTTTCAAAAATCACAAAACCTAATTTATCGCCTTCTGGAATCTCTACAGTCTTGCTGAAACCAAGATTAGTCCAAAAAGCTAAGCAAGACTCAATTTCTTCGACTATAAGTACGGGGGAAAGTTTATTCATTTTCGCCATAATATTCTCCTTGACTTCAACTAGTATAATTTATACTAGTTGAAGTCAAGAGGTAAAAATGGAACGCGCATTAAAGGATTTGTGCTCGGTGGGCAAAGCCACACTAAAAGACTTCGAAGTACTGGGAATCAAAACTGTGAAACAGCTGGTCACCCAAGATGCGACCGATCTTTATGAAAGGTTGTGTAAAATCACTAAACTGACTCATGACCCTTGTTGTCTCGATGTTTTTAGGGCTGCAATTGAACAAGCAAAAAATCCAAATCTTGCAAAAGAGAAATGTCAGTGGTGGTATTGGTCGAGAAAGCGTAAATTAGAAAATGACATTAAAAAAAGAAAAATCTAAATCCCTCACGATCGCAGACTTGGTGGTTCTAAGCCTTATCATTGAAAAACCAATGCATGGCTATGAAATCAATAATGAGTTGCAGCGTCGTGAAGTCGAGGACTGGGCTGGAATTTCAAAACCTCAAATCTATTATTCCCTTCGTAAGTTGGCAAAAGACAAACTTATTAAATCAGCGAGCGAAGAAGACAAATCACTCGGTCCTGATAGGCAGACATTTGTGGCAACGAAAAGGGGTTTGGATGCTTTTTCAAACGAGCTTGGCCGGGACGACTGGGCGACCCAGAGGCCGCCACCGCCTTTTCAAACCTGGATGGTACTCTCAATTCACGCCGACAAGAAAACGATAAAAAATGTAGTTGAAAAAAGGGAAACATATTTAAGAGAACAAATTTTAAAAGAGGAAAGGACCCTCAAGGCTATTCGCTTGGACGAGGGGCCGACCATTCCAATAGCTGAAGCCATAGTTGAATTCACCATCAAGCAGTACAAGGCAGAGCTTGATTGGCTGCCCGTGATGAAAAAAAAGTTGGGCTGGAATTAGGACTGCAATTTCAAATTTGTAGTTTCTTTGGAAATATCGAGAGCGAGCGATTGTTGTAAGGGTCTTCGCAATTCCCTTTAGTCTTAACACTGATTTTAGATATCTTTTTTAAAATGGCTCCTGACTTTTAAAGCGAAATGACTTAGCATTACTTTTATGCTCTTTACAAAGCCAATCCTTTCCGAAATAGCGTAGACGGGATTTTGTATTGCCTCAAAAGGGTTGCGCAAATGAGTCTTCGACTAAACATGATGCTGAGAGTCTTACTGATTGAATGGTCACCTCCCAATCTCGCAGGACAAAAGACCCGTAAAAGTCGCAAAGCAGAAAAAGCGGGACGGATGTAATTCCGAAGATAACAGTGCAAAATTTTAACTCTCGGCAGATAGCAAAGGTAACCAAACGAACCCAACCACGTGTTGGCATAAATGACATTCCGAGATGATATAACAAATTCTCATCGAACATCTCAATTGTATCGAAAGCACTGAACACCCGGTAAACTATTAGCAAGAATTTGGTGTCCCAATCAGACCCATGCCGCTATAATTAAAAGAAGTTTAGCGTTTTATGTAGGTAGCAATGGGTAAACTTGATCCAAAATCCACAGGAGGAGAAGGTTTCGACTTTGAAGACAAAGTCGGCGCTTACTTTTTGTCTTTCCTTCTGGTTGGCGAGAATCCCTTTCCCGCGTTGCGATTGGGCCAGCTTAAGGCTCTTAAATTTCAGCGAAAGGTGGATGGCTGGGAATTTGATGACATCGTTCTTGTATTTGAATCTGACAACATCTCAAAGCACCTTGCCTTTTCAATCAAAAGCAATTCTCAAATAACAGCGAATAAGTTTCCGGCAGATCTTGTCGCGCTCGCGTGGAAGCAGTTTTGTAAGACGACCGCCAATCCATTTCGATCCAAACACGATTTTTTGGGATTGATAACTTCAGGTGCATCCACCGCTGCAACTGAGGCATACGGTAAACTTCGAAATTTCGCCTCAAAACACAAAGGATCGGATTTAGACATTCAGATAAGGACACCGGAGTTCACGAACCAGAACGTTCGTGATCTGTATGATAGCTTTACTAAGCCTTCTTCCATGAGCTGTACAACCCAGCGGGCTGAGGTCATTGATCGACTGATTCACTTTGATGTTAATCTTGATAATCCCACTTCGCCTTTGCTCACGCAGGCTCTAAGTAATCTGACTGCTGCTTTGGTCAAAGGCGATCCAGGTGACCTTTGGATCAAGCTCCAACATATGACAAAGACCTCTCGCTCTGTTTCTGGCGAGATTAACTTTCAGTATTTGATATCTGACCTAAGCTCCTTTGAAATCAAAGGACATCGCCATTTAGAATCGGATTTGAAGAAGATTAAGGATAACTACGAGACAGAAACAGAAAAGATCAAGTCTACTGTAGGCAATGACCTTTACATTGAGAGAACGACCAACTTCGTAAGTCAGCTTAAGAAGGATCAGATCAATGTATTGATTGGCGAATCTGGTATCGGGAAATCTGTTCTATTAAAGCAATGGACTAGGGGCTCTGGAAAACAAATTGTTTGGTTGCCAGCCTCGCTTTTCAAAGCTAGAAGTCTCGTTGAACTAAATGCGCTACTAGGGCTACATAACGATCTATTCGATATTCTGAAATATGGCCCAAGGGAACAGATCGTCATAGTCGATGCAATAGACCGTCTTACTGGATCTGAGGAGCGCGATTTACTGAAATCATTTTTATTGAAGTTTCAAAAGGATTCGGGCAATCGACATTTCTGCGTGATTAGCTCGCAAGATCAAATTTGGAAAACCCTTATAGGGATGCTTTCGAGTCAAAACGTGGTTTTTAATGTCATTTCAGCGACCTACTTTGAAAAGGCTGAATTAGACTTGGTTTCAAAGGAAAAACCAAACCTTTCAGGCATTTTGAGAAACGGTCCTACACGGGAAATTCTTAAAAATCCTAAGTACCTTGATCTCGCAATTCAAATGGCAGAAAGATCAGCGCTCGATACAAGTCGCGCAATTAGCGAGCCCGTCCTAATTAGAGGTTTCTGGAATATGCACAGTGATGGCGGGGCAAATCAGAAGCAGGTTTTACTGTCTAAGTTGGCAGTTGAGCAGGCAGATACAAATAGCTTTCTCTCGCCACTTACGAACTTCTCAGCTTCAGAAGTTCAACTGATTGATGGTCTAGTTAGAAATGGAGTTCTAAAAGCACAAGATGGTTGGATAAGGTTCTCACATGATCTGTATGGTGATTGGATTCGCCAACGTTTTCTACTCTCTCAACGGCAAAAGGCTATTCAAGAAATTGTGCAACGTAAAAACAACATCTATTGGCATCAAGCAATTAGACTTGCATCGCTTGAAATCTTAGAAACAGATGGGTTTGATAGCTGGAAAAAGGATGTTACGTCGCTAAAGGAAAGTGGCGACGACGTTTTGGTCGATCTTTTTCTCGACATTGCCATCACTTCTCTAAATCAAGGCTCTATTCTCGTAACTATCAAAGAATTGCTCTTCTCTGATAGCTTGAAAGTACTTCATAGATTTTTAGAGAGGTTTTTGGCCTACGCTACTTCTCCAAACCCACAAGTGATGAGCATACGTAGAGAGCTCGAATTGGACGAACTGGCGGCTGCTCAAATTAACAGAGTCCCCTTATATGCCTATTGGCCTAGTCTCTTGAATTTTCTTGCAATGAATATGGAAGATGCTGGCGGCGGCAGAGTCCAGATGACTCAAATAGCAGAGAAATGGTTAACGTTTACTCCAAATGATTTTCCTTTTCGTGAAGACGCAGCCAAAATTATATTCGCATCAGCAAAATGGATTTTGGAGTTTAAAAGAGGCCCTGGACACAGCTATGTTCGGGACGAGGTTGATAAGAAATGTTATCAGGCAGTTTTGGCTGCCTATCCAGATCTGCCAAATGAAGTCGAGGATCTTTGCCTGAAACTCATTGGGCTGCGTGACGACGGCATCGAACATCCTGAGGTGCCGGTTGTACCATCAAAGTCAAAAGCGCCTCCTCCGATCATGCCAATCGTAACTCGCAGAAGAATTGAAAAAAAAGTTCTGCCTAATGGGCCTGAGTTCGAGAGGGATCGAGAATTTCAAAGAGTTTGTTTGAGTTCTCAAAATTTCTTATACGTCGCAAAATACAACCCATCCCTTGCAGCCAAGATTCTTCTTGCTGCAATAATTGAGGAGCCTCAAGAATACGAAGATATCCATGATGATGGCTTGCGAATGGATGATCGCTTAGGCACTACTTATACTCAGCAGTTCTATCCACCTCTTTATTCGAGCGGTCCATTTCTGAATTTTTTTAGAGTAGCTCCTCAGGAAGCACTAGATGCTTTGATCTCGCTCGTATCGCTGGTAACGGACCGATGGTCAGAAAGAGAAAAGAAAAGGAAGCAAAAGGTATTCGGATTTGATATCGAAATAAACGGTATCAAAAAGTTCTGGCGAGGTGACCCTCAGGTGTTTCTTTGGGCGATGGATTTGGCAAATTGCCCAGATGTCGTAGTGGCATTTTTGATGGCCTTCGAAAAGTGGCTATATGAAAAGATTGATGCCAAAGAGAGTATCGAGCCTTGGATTGATCAAATTGTTCATAAAAGCGACTCACTAGCTGTCATTGGTGTGCTGGTCTCAGTCGCAAAGTATAGTCCGAAGCTGTTGTCAGGCACGCTTCGCAGCTTTTTGACCCTGCCGTACATAATTTGGTGGGACCAGCAATTCTTGCTCCAAAATCAATCTGGAATGGTTTCAATGATCTCTTGGTCTATGCAGGACCGTTACATGGCTAACCTGGCTTTAAAGTGGTTTGGGATGGATCACCGTAAGACTTCCGTTGAGCAATGGGCTATTTACTTTCTTCTTAACGTTCCCGATATGAGAGAGTCTTTTGCCCTCGCGCGATCTGCCTGGGAACAGGAAATAAAAGATCAGTCAGATGCCTCGTTAGAGGCGTTGGCATGCAAGTTCAATCCTGCAAACTATCTTCTCGGCCAGCTCGCGGATGGCACTCAAGTATGGAACTATTCTGCTCCTGCAGAGTTTCTAGAGAGGCATAAAGAGCGATTTGAAAAAAATGATGCCCACATGAGCCTACTTGTGTTTCCAATGAATGTTAACAAAGTTCTCGATGCCCCTTCGTTTTCAGAAGCTGAATTTTCTCAATTGGCAAAAACAGCTGAACACATCGCTAAGACCGTGACCGACAAATCTGAAGATCCGATTCTAACTGCACCTAAAGATTGCCAACTGGCGATAGATGGATTGAAGCTGGTTGCAGCGAAAAGAAAAATTGTTTCTTTTGATGAGCCTTCATTAAACACTGCAAAAGAAAACATAGCCAAAGCACTCCGAGAGCTGTGGGCTGATCCAGGTGTAGCAGGTTACCCGTATGATCGCTCAGGACAAAAATATGATACGATTTTGGCTAAAGTAATCGGCCAACTTACCGAGGGCGCTGAGAACGATGCTTGGATCAGAACGCAAGTAGCCCACTTGATTTGCGGTCCTCGTTCAATTTCTGTGTCTACTTTAATTTCCAGTATTGCATCTGCTAAAGCTAACCACTCTTTTATTTTAGAAATCCTTGCACTTGTATTCAACTACTCGAAAATACGAACGGCTTGGCATGATGTAGATCGAACCGTTAGATATTCAAGACATGAGCGCAAGCACTCCAAAATGAAGTCATTCTTAGCTAAGAATGACTTCATTAGGCTCAAAGTTTTTCGAGAGTATACACTTGAAGATCGGAAATCATTCTTTGAAAGAGAAGTAGCTAACTTAATGGCCAGCTTTATCGTCGCCTCCGCGCCACCAGCATGGCCGTCTTGGGATTTTGATCCTCACGCTTTTGTGTTCGCAAAAGATTTGGAGCTTCCTAGTGCCGAGAAAAATCTAATCAGTTTGGAAATTTTCACACAGGCTGCTGCTGGACTTCCACCAATGCAGCAATGGGACGACAACTTAAAAAAAGGGTGGATCGAATTTTGCTCCTCTGGCTTGGATCAAATTTCAAAGCGTTTGGTTGAAGCGATTAAAGAAAATGGCGATGTCAAAGGTACGCCATATCAGCAGGATAACTGGATGAGTAACGCCTTTGCGATAACGTACTTTCTGCGAAGTGACGTCAGGCTTGACAGGTCTTTGAAAAAATTTTTGGAAGTTGGCGCAGACGGACACTACTGGTTGGATGATTTCGGAAGAGACTTTTTTAGAATGGGTCTCAAAGATCCAAATAGCTGGGAAGACTTCAAAACTAAACTTAAGAAAATATTTGAGATTGCACTTTCCATTGAGCAGCTGAAATTAAGTAGGCGCTCGTGGGACACCGACGAAATTT
>CAYPZY010000057.1:0-11241 GCA_964415155.1 uncultured Bdellovibrionales bacterium | reverse complement strand
CGAAGAAGCCTGAGCGTTTAGCGCTGCATCTTGCTATATACGCTGTTTATCACAATGAAAATCTTAAGACTGCCTAATGAACTACTAAAAAGCCAGAGACCTGTGAGGAGTTTGGTGCTTCATCAACAATTAGGTACGCCAGTTTACTCGGGTTTAGCAGGAACATTCAAACTCTTCACTCTTACAATAGCTCCGGCTTTAATGGAGTCGTTTTGTGAAATCGCGGTAACTCTACCAATCGACACGTCTTCTCCCACTTCAACAATTTTTATTTCTGCAATTGGTGATGCGGGTTGCGCGATACTATAGTCGAGTGGTGAGTTGCATGATTCACCAGTCCATTTATAGTGAACGTTGTAAACGTAGAATTGATCATCTTTGTGAATGTTTGATCGCCAGCCTCCGCGCATTGCGATTTGAGTATCTCCATCAGCGATGACTGAATCGAAAATAATTTTTGATTGCCATACATCATCCCAGGAAGTCACGCCCATGCGAGACTGGTGAGTTTCGACGAGACTTGTAATGGCTTTTTGTAACGCTGAGACAACCACAGTAAAAAGTGGCGTCTTAAAAAAGAAATCCAGACCGCCGTAACCCATGTAATCAAAACTGCCATCAATTTTGATCTCATTCGAGTGGCCCTCGTCGATCGCGATCGGTTTGTTAGTTAGTGGATCTTCGGTATTAAGAATTAAGCTTAAGCGCATGAGTTCAAAATTCAAACTGCCGCCCATACCGCCCTTGGTGCCAATGCCTCCTCCGCCAGGATAACCGATATGAATTCCGCCACCGGCAACGAGTTCAAACATAACAACAGCACCGCCAATACGAATTTCAGGGGTAAAGTGTAAACAAGAAAGATCCTCTACCTCTGCGAGAGATGCGGTCTTTCTGTTGGTAAAACCAAATTTGCTTAAGAGACCCTCATCACCAGTCTTAAAGGAGGATTTTTGTGAAACTGGTCCTGTCGGCATAGGTGTGTAGTTCATTTGAATTGGCTTATCGATGATAAAGTGCGGATCTTTCATTAATGAAAAATAAAAGAGAGCGTTAGCGATGTAAGGAAAATCGATAGTTCTCTTCTCATCTACTTTTACAACCTGCGCTTGAATTCTGCCAGCGTCGGCAGTCATGCGCAAATAGCGTTTATCATCTTGTTGGTCTTCACAACCTAAAATCAGCGGAAAGATAGTAAGAAGATAAAATTTGTTTAAAGTTTTCATAAATCCCCTCATTTCGCCGTAACTGGATCGTAGTTTATTGCGATATCGGTATTGGTTTGCGGTATGTAGGAACCATGGAACAGGATCGCGTTCTTGCTGTAATCATAGCTCCAGCCGTTTTCTTCACTTTTAGGAACATTCTCTCCATTGAACTTAACGACAATAGTGTCTTCTATAGGAACACGGTCTAAAAGAATTTCTGTCAACAACGTCAATAAGATTCTTTGTATATTTCGTACTGCCGTCTTTAGATTAACCGTACAAATACTTGCTGAAGTTCCTTTTGTGTGTTCAACAAGATCTAGATAACGGAGGCCGACATCTTTATAGTCGCCAAAGGTTTTGCAGTTTTCGCCGGGTTGCCCTGTCACTCCGACGAAGTTCATCAGCCAGTTTTTACTACGAGTAAGAGTTCCTGGTTTCAAATCGTCGAGAAAATTTTGATAAAGTGCAACGGGACTGTCACTATAGTCATTTTCATTCGATAAAACGATAATGACTAAAAGAGCATCGAGCCTCAAAAAATCCTTATTTTCGTCTTCGATAAGTGGCGAAGACAGAGCTGACTTTATAGCATCAAGACCTTTTTCTACACTCGAGCCTTGGGTGCCGCGAAGAATTTTCTCTTTTAGAGCGTTGGCTATGTTCGGTGTGTTGCGATCAATGTATTTTGGTGAGCCAATAAACAGACCGCGCTCACCTTGATTAGCCATGTCGGTGGTGGTAGCGGCAATTTTAAAATCCATACCTTTTTTTATTAATTCGTTGACGAGATCGCCTGCTGATTCCGCTAAAAATTGTTGGTGAACATCCATCGAACTCGAATTATCAATGACAAACAAAACATCGACTTTTGAATTGAACTTAGGTTGGTAAGCCATCTCAAGTGATTGTGGCGAGAGACCAAACTGACTTTGGCCGCAGCTCACAAGAATTAATAAGAAAAGAATGTAAAAATACTTCATCCGCCTATCCTCTATTTTGTGAGTACGCCAAGCGCTTTTTCAGTGAAGCGGCTTAACAAGAAGAAGCCACCACGTGAGGAGCCTTCTTTCGGCATTGTATGGATGTAGCCCAATACTTCGCGCTTGCTTTGTAAGGGATTTTTGTTTTTTACTGCTATCGACATTTTTTGCAAGGGATCGTAAGGAACTTGCACGAGCATGCCGACCAACGTGTCACTTTTGAAAAAAAACAGCTGATAGTCTTTTTCAGGAATAGGAATATCATATTTTTCAAAACGCATCCCGTTGGCACCAGGAATTAAGCGCCCATCAATTTGTGAGGTTTTTTCTTTCATCGAGGTTTTGTCCAGTAGAAATTCAAGAGGAAGGGTTAGCTCCATGATTCCACCAAGGGTTTGATCGTGGAAAGCACGTACTTCAGCACCTGGAATTTCGCTGATTGTTTTTTGCCATGATGAATTTAGCAGGTTTGGAATTGGCATTGCCATTTTGAATGTTCGCTTTTCTGTGTCGATGTCTAACGACTTGTAGTTATTTAACATGGTGCTATCTACATAGCCCGTCATTTCTGATTGCGCGGATTTTAGTGTTTCACTACTCCAATTTTTAGCAAATTGAGATGAGATACTTCGAAAGGGCTGTGAGCAGCCAAGTAAAGTTAGGCAGAGTATAAAAAATGATCTTCTCATATAAAAACACCTCACTAGACTTTTTGCTAGTTGTTACCTCTTCGGAACTTTTTCAAAACTCCAAACCAGTTTAATCAAATGAATTTGTTTTTTTAAGAAAAATCAAAAATTCCTAAGTTTAGGAAAGTACTTTGACAGTTTTGAAAATTTACTTCTCATGTTGAGAGCAATTGTTTATCAATTGATGAAAAAGTTTTTACATACTTCTCTGCGTTAAACTTTTTTGTTATGTCATTCTATTTTTAGGATTTTGAGCTGCGTGATTCATAGAGATACTTTCTCAAAATGAGACAAGTCTGTTGTTGTCAAAAAAAATGACCGCTGACCAAACTTTGATTGTTTTTTCGAAAATAGGCGAGGCCTGGCTGGCGGCACCTTTGCAATTCTATAAAGGGAAACGGGGGAAGCATGTCAATTAGAATAATTTTTAGCGCTTTGGTTCTTTTCTTTTTCACTCTAGTGTTTCAAAACTGTAATAACGTGGAGTTTAGTCCTGCGGATTCACGCCTGACAAAAGTGGATCCCAATAATGAAGTCGCTCAAGACTTGGGTGACGGTGAGAGTGGCACCGGTGATGAAGGCGATAACGTTGTAAAAAATCAAGATGACGACGATAACGTCGTTAAAAACGAAGACGATGATGACAAGGAAATAGAAACCTGCAAGGACAGGAAACATCGTCATCATAGAGAAAGACGTTTGGCCTCGTCGGGTGATGGCGAATACATATGCGTATTAGAGGGGGCTGGCAAGTCGGCTCGCTTGGGCTTTATTGATAATGCCTTAAAAGAACATGGTAAAACACCACACGTGGTTTGCATGTCCAAAGAGGCATGTGAAAACATTGTTAGCCGCAAGTTTGCAGTTAAAAGCGCAGAGCGCCGCGGCTTTTGCCCGCATAAAAACAAACATGTTATAGCCATTGACGACGAGCAAATGGAGAAAATGATCGGTAACTAAAAAGAACGCAGAAGTGCGTTTGAGGTCATCGGCGCAAGAGGCAATTGACTCTTGCGCTTCGTCTTCGCAAAATAGGCTATGTCCCTACTTGAAGATCTAAACACATCCCGAGAAATCCTGATCATACAAAGGCGTGAGTTGGCTGAAATTTTCGGCTTCGAAACTCGAAATAAGTATGTCATTGAAACCAATACTGGTCGACAAATAGGCTTTGCTGCCGAACAACAGAAAGGTTTTTTTGGCTTTATTCTCAGGCAGCTTTTAGGCCATTGGCGCCGGTTTGAGATTTTAATTTATGACATCGATCGAACCTTGGTTTTAAAAGCTGTCCACCCCTTTCGCTGGTTCTTTCAGCGGTTAGAGATTTTTACCGCCAGTGGCCGATTGCTTGGGGCTCTTCAACAGCGCTTTGGTCTTTTCTCAAAGCGACTTGATTTAGAAGATGATTCTGGCAAAGTGATTATGAATGTTGCTTCGCCTTTTTGGCGACTTTGGACCTTCAAATTTTTTAATAACCATGGCCACGAAGTTGGCCGTGTGGAAAAGAAGTGGTCAGGTCTTTTGACCGAAGTGTTTTTGGATTCTGATCGTTTCAAAATCACTTTCACGGACTCGACAGTGGGAACTGATGTGCGGACCCTATTGGTAGCGGCCGGTCTATTTATTGATTTACAATATTTTGAGCATAAGGCAAATTCGGATTGAACTTATTCGATTGGTTCAAAAGAGAAAATTCCATCACAAAAAAGCGTGCTCCCGTTTTGGAGTATAATGGGATAAGCATTGTTGTAGTAAGGCGACGTTATCAAAAGACGATGCGCATATCTGTTCATAAATCAGGAAAAGTGAAAGTATCCTGTCGAATGGGTATTGACGATCATTCCGTACGTGCATTCATTCAAGAAAATTCTCAATGGCTAGAGCGATGTCTGAATAAGTTTCGAGAGTTTCGTGATTCGCATCCCACAAAAAAATTTGTTGAAGGTGAAAAGTTCCCTTTCATGGGACGTGATTACATTTGGCGATGGAGTCAAGAACCCACAGGGTCTCCAATCCATTTGTCTTATCCCTATTTAAATGCTGTCCCCTCTTCGATTAATTTCAAAAGGGTTATGCGTAACCTCTATGAGGATAAGGCGAATTACTATTTGCCAAGGCGTTTGAGTTATTGGGCCGAAAACATGCAATTAAGTTATAAGAATTTTAGAATTAAAAGTTTCCGGTCGAGATGGGGAAGTTGTAATGCTAAGGGAGAGATTTCGCTGAACTGGAGGTTGATGGTCTTTCCTCCGGAGGTCATCGATTATGTTCTCGTTCATGAGTTGGCGCATCTCGTTCATTTAAATCATTCGAAATCTTTTTGGTTAACGGTGTTGAGTTTTTGCCCAGAATACAAAAAACATCGAAAATTTTTACGAAAGCACCAGAGTCTTTGTGAGTTTTTAGAAAGTTAGCGGCAGATTTGAAAAAAACCGCCGCTAAAAAATTAGAGTCGACGAGAAAGTGGCTGTCTGCGATTGACCATCCGGTAAAGTGCCAACAAAATAATTGCGCCTACGATGGACGAAAAAATTCCAGCTGGTTCATCAGGTAAGTACCAACCCAATCGAACACCAATAAAATGAGCGAGCCAAGCGCCGCCCATTCCAAGTAGGATCGTTACGATCCAACCACCAGGATCTCTTCCAGGCATAAGTAGTTTGGCGATCGCCCCGACGATTAGACCTGCTACAATTGCACCAATCATATTTCCCCCTTTTTCTGTTAAACGTTTCGTTAACATCCTCCTTAAAGCAAAGGCGATACCAAAGGGCCGCCTCAGAATAAAGCTCGGGCAATTAAATACTCAAGATAGTGATGAGACATTTTGCCATAGGCATGGGGCGGGGAGATTTGAGGTTCACACAGATAGTGTGAACCTCTTTTTATCAAAACTTATTGAAGTTGGTTGTAAAGAGCTTGTGCTGCCGTTAAGTTGGCTTTTTTACCAGACCAATCCCAAGAACCTGGATTGTACCATGAGGATTCTTCGGCAACAGCATCAGCCTGATCCTTCATTACCAGTTGTTTCAATTTTAATTCAGCGATGGCACGTTTACCTTGACCATCTAATGCTTGAAAAGTCGTTACTAAGCGCTCTAACAAAGAGTTGTTTGGCGTTTTATCAAGGTATGGATTGTTGGAATCAAATACTGATCTAGCGTCTTCATACTCTTTTTGCAGATGTGTTACGATATATTGTAAAAGCTCAACACGCTCTTCAGATCCTTCAGTGGTTCTAGCTAATGCTTTAATTTGCATAGTCCAATCAATTAACGCATTAATGGTAACTGTTTGACCACCGACTTCTACGACGACTGTGGTACTAGTGTCGGGCTTAATATCTTGTGATAAGCGACCAAGATTTTGATAATTCGACTGTTGACCTTTGTTTGACGAATAAGGTGCCATGTGAATTGTCTTAGACTCGTTAGAGATGACATTTGTGCCCTTCATTTTAACGACAACATCCGCTCCGACGCCACCCACATTTGTAATTTTATCTAATCGAAAGCTAATTGGCGCCCCAATGACAAATGAGCCGCCTACGGGAATAACTTGGCCTTCAACATTAGTAATGATGGTGTTTGAACGATGATGTTCAGCTGTTTTATTAAAAGAATCTCCATAGGCAGTCGCAAAATGATCGGCAAAACCCTGGTGAGCACCAATCTCGAATGTCGCGCGGGCGCCGTCATTGAAGCCAGTATCGTAAGCGTGCTCGGCAACGATTTTATTGCCAATCTTCATTCCCACTTCGACAGCCTCTTCATTGGTTGCAGTGATAGCTTGAACCATTTTCTTATCAATTAAAGAATTATATTCCTTCTCAAATTGTCTCTCAAACATCTTACGAAGATTATAATCTTGTATTCCATCGTATTGTGCGACCGCGCGATTACAGCGACGACCTAACTTTTTATCTTTAAATAGAGAAAAAGCCCAGTCAGCGCGATAATGGCCGACGATGAGATTTTCGGAGTAGTCGGATTGATAAATGGAGTACTCCTTCCAACGCTGTGAGTAGGAGTAGTAATTAAGAACAAATTCTTCATCTGTAAAGCTGATGTTTCTCATTGCATCGGAAACTTCGTCTTCTTTGCGTTGAAGGCGACTTTTTAAAGACTCGACAGTAAAACTAGGAATGGAAAATTTTCCTTCAGGAGTTTTTGGCGTTCTCATCGTTAGATCTGGATTTTGATTTTGATCGATCACACTGGTAAAACGGTTTTGTGAATCCTCTTTGCCTCTAATGCTACCATCATTATAGGCCGCACTCTTACCTTCAGCGTAACCTTTCTGTTTGCCATCTTCGCGTCCATCGGCATAACCTTCTTTATAGCGCTGTGTATCTTCAAGGCTAATTCCAAGAACGTTGTTATCAAGATTGTTTAAGCGCAACGACGTAAGCATTCCTTTTCTAATATTGTAGCGGTAGTTCTCAGCGCCACCGTAGGTTTTTGCAACCAGGGTAGCAAAACATCGAGCTCCATTTTCTGCGATATCTAAAGATTTATCTTCGATATTTGGTGAGGGAACATCACGGCGGTCATTGCTGTTGTTATGGCTATTGTTACTATGAGAACCTCGGTTATCACTATCACGACGATCATCCTGTCTACCGCCACCACCGCGGCCAATTTTTTTAAGATTTACAGCATCCAGTGTTACTAGTTCGCCATCTTGTTCAATGACGACACTCTCAGACATTGGGGCGACACCAACGACGTCAGCGTCTTTTTGGCTGCCGCTGTTGTAAACTCTATCACCCACACAAACTGACTTCTTAACGGTACAGCCATATGTTTTTCTTAAGTTAACATTGATATCAGCTGCGCCTGTCATAGTAGAGGTACCACGTTGTGATCTCACGGTCAGTGAACGATCATCAACTGAGATGATGGTTCCCGGAATCGCCGGTGCTAAAACATATACTCTTTCACCGCGGGTATAACCGTAATAATCCTGTGACTGCGCGTAGGGTGCGCA
This sequence comes from uncultured Bdellovibrionales bacterium, assembly GCA_964415155.1. Taxonomy (GTDB): domain Bacteria; phylum Bdellovibrionota; class Bdellovibrionia; order Bdellovibrionales; family SG-bin7; genus CAYPZY01. The sequence goes on along the minus strand of CAYPZY010000057.1, from coordinate 3,372 downwards.
AATTTGTGCCGCCAAAATAGTCGTGCTTAAAATTTTTTTCAAAATATTCTCCTTAGAAAAATTAATCCACGTTGCAGGTTTGCAATGAAAGGGCCATTCTTCCCGCACTGAGGAATTGCGGCGGGGCAATTTGCCGTGTCGAACTGTTTTACACCTTGCCAAAAATTGGCGATCTCTTCTTGTCATTTATTTTTTGCAAAGGTATGGTTGGCCCGCTTTAACAAAGGAGAGCACATGAAAATTTTTATCGCCCTATTGAGTTTGTGTCTTACACAGACATCGTTCGCAGAAGTAAAAGCTCCTGGAACTCCTGTTCCATCTGCTTGTAGTGTTAACGCTTCAGCTGCAAGTTCAGCTTCAGAAGCAGTTACAGCCACACAAGTTTGCGTGGTCAAATTTGAAGGTTCTGAAGATGTTGGTTTCTCAATCGCTACGAGCGACAAAGCCACCCATATTTGGAAAGCAACTAAAGTAGTAAAAGATAACAAAATCACCGAAACCGAAGTTTACGTTATCACTTTGAACTACGAAGGCAAAATGTCTGCGGATGGCAAAATCGAGCGCACTGAAAGCAAAGTTGAAGGTACTTTGACTTTGACCGTTGACAGAGCCAACAAAAAAGCCGCTGTTACTGGAACTTTACCAGGTAACATCGCTATCAACGCTTCTGATTTTAAACCAGTCGCCGTTACGGAGTAATAGATCAATAGATCGAAATGTCTCGACTCCTCGGTGGAGGGGTCGAGTTCTTAAACTGGCGTACTTAATTGTTGATAACTTTTACTTCTAAGTACGTCCGTTGCATTGTCCGAAATTCAAACCCAATTTCACATTAAAGCATAGCTGCCACCATTGAAGATCGCAAGGTGTACAGCAAATAGAAGACCCCGAAGGGAACTACTTCAGAGCCTCCAAAGATCGTTCATCAACAATTAGGTAGCCCAGTTTACGCGGGAACCCTGTAAAAAGCTCTTATCATTTTAACCGGTTACTCGCTAAATTGGAGATAAATGAGGCCTCGCATTTGCAAAGATTTTTCTATGGCCAAATTACGATTTGCCCCCTTTATTTTGTTAGTTTTTACCTGGCTTCTTATTGCGTGTAATCCAGATCCAAAAAAGTTGGAACCTCTCACAAGAGTGCGCGATCCATTTTCACCCATCATTCCTAAAGGCTCTGATGCTACCGTTTCCTCTGCGCCTAAGAAAACAGAACCACAAGCATTGCCAAAAGCAGACACCAGTGTGAACGGGGATCAGGAAAGTCAAAAGGAAAACCAAAAGGAAAACCAAAAGGAAAACCAAAAGCAAGCAACGTTGACACAAAATCCCTTCTATTACGTTATGTCGAATTCGAAAACTGAAATTTACGTTTTAGGAACTGTCCATTTTGGTTTCGATATTAAGGATCTGCCAAATTATATTGTTGAAGATCTCAAAACGTCACAGATGGTTTTGCAAGAGTACCAGACGCAAAAAGAACGCCCGGAAAACAAGAAGCTTATGGTTCTTCATGGACAGAATGCAAAAAAATTAATTTCAGAAAAGGCATGGCAGAATGCCACTAAGGAGCTGTCTGAGATCGGCGATGAAAAACTACAGAAATTGCAACCGTGGATCATTAGCAGCCTCTACAAACAAAAATGTTATGAAAATACGCGTAGGATTACGTCGCTGGACGTGCAGCTTGAGGCGATTGTTAATCAGAATAAGTTGAACGTAACCGAACTCGATGACATTAATCTGGAATTGGAGAGAATTGCCAAGAACGTTTCAAAAAACTCGACCGATTTAGAACAAGATTGCCAAGATATTATTAACGATCTAGACAAATCTTTAAAAGCTTATCTATCGGGCGATGAAAGCGAAATCATCGCACTTAACGATACGGCCATAGAACAAATGGAGGACGTGATTTTTCGCCGCAATAAGTTGTGGTTGGCAAAAATCTTGAAGGCAACGCAGGCTCACCAAAAGGTCTTTGTTTTTGTTGGAGTCGACCATTTGCTAAGATCACAAGGCCTTTTAAACCTGCTTAGTAACGAAGGTTACTCCCTAAAGCGCTGCAGTGCCGAAGGGTGCTAAACTCTGTTTTTTGCTATCAGGTTAGCGAGTAACAATTCCACGTCTTTGGTCTTATTGCTTAAAGTATTACCGTCTTTTAAAATCGTATAAATGCGCTACAGGTTTTCATTGCTCCCTTACCTTCTGCTTTCGGCATGTGCTTCAACCAACTACTTTATTGGTGAAACCAAAACGGCTAGTGGCGGCCTGGTGGGACGTGTCTCGGTGGAGGCAGGAAAGCAGAGCGGAAAAATGATACGAACGTTTCATGTAGCTGTGGCGCTGAAGGAGTATGAAACTGCTCATCAGCTTCTTTGCAAAAAGTTTCGCGACAATTATTCCGTCGCTCAACTAAAAACTGACTTTGAGAATTTTGATAAAACTTACGGTAAAGAAACCAATTTCAACGTTATTCCTCATCCGTTGGCCGAGGATATCACCGATTCGAGTTTTGATCGGTCACTCGATGATTCAATGAGCTACTACGATTCAATCCATGCCAAATATCAGTCAAAGCGCGCGGGAAGTAATCTTCTCTTTGATTTTGGAGTTGGTAAAGATGCCGGCGGTAGTGTCGGAATAAATTACATCAAAGGTTATGAGAGTGGCAGCGATCAAGCCATTTTTGCTAAAGACTACATTCGCAGTTGCAAGTAACTAATCATGATTTTGGGCAGCTTTTAATTTAGTGAGCTCGCCTACCACATACTTCGCAACATCTCGTAAGGATAAAACACCGATCACTGTGCCCATAGGATCTAAAACGGGTAGATGACGACAGTTTCGTGCGACAAAACGTAGATAACAATCAAAAACGGTATCAGTAGTTGTCACGCTCTCGACGTTTTTAGACATGATATCATTTACAATTGCTTTGGGATTTGGCGAATCACTAAATGCCCAGCGGTGAACAATATCTCTTTCAGATACAACTCCGACAAGATTTCCGCCTTCTAAAACTACAAGCAAACCAACATTTCTTTCCTTTAAAACGCGGGCAGCAGTGGCGACTGATTCCCCTGGGCTAATGGAAACAACGCTGCGGGGGTGTGATTTTAACTCCAATAATAAATCGACTGACATCTTTTCCATACTCATGACTTCAACCTTCCGAAGATTTCTGTTTTATCTCAACATACTGTAAACGTAACCATTTACGTAGCTCTGTCATATTTGCCGGCGAAAGCCCCGCAAAAGAAAACTGAGTTACAAATAATTCTTTGTCATTGGGATCTGGTTCTGACTTCAAGCAACGGGCAAGCAAACGTGCACTCTTTTCTTTACTAAAAACATCGGCATAAAATTCTAC
>CAYPZY010000056.1:0-11329 GCA_964415155.1 uncultured Bdellovibrionales bacterium | reverse complement strand
CACTCACCAACTGCAAGTCAATCACATCATACCGATTTGGGCAGGTGGAAAAACGCTCGAAGAAAACCTAAACCTCATGTGTTCAAGACATAATAGATTTATCTATCAAAAACAGAAACGGGCGCTATAAAAAAAACTACCAACCAAAAACTAATTTTTCGGTTTTGATTTGGCCAGATTGTCCACGAAGTTTTGATAAACCGAGGCATCGGTATTGTCTTGGCCAAAAGCGTTCTCGATCTTGCGAGGAACTTTGCCATCAGAAAGACTGGCTCGCTGTTTGATAAAAAAGCGAATTTTACCTTCAGGCAACGCACCGTTAGGACCAATTTTCGATTTGGAAGTTTGCACCTTCTTACTTAGAGAAACTGTTTCGTTCTCAAACGAACTTTCCACATCTTTAGCCACAAAATCGGCACGAGCTTCAGCCACGTTTTTTGACAAAACTTGGCTTTGACCAGCAACAGATTGATGAAACAAAATCGAAGTCAACTCGACATTCGAATCTTCAAGGCCGGCAGTGATATTTTTAATTTTTGCCATGACAGACGCGTATTGAGCCGCTGGTGTTGCAGAACCTCGTTCAAATAAAAACCGATCGGGAATTTCAAACTCAATAGAGTCTGAATTGATTTCGACATTACCGGCGAGATCACCAAGTTCATTGGCAATATGTTGAATGATTACTTTCTTAAGACCAAACTGCATGATGTTGGGCGTATGATCAGAAGGTGTAATAAAGGCCTGAAAAACTTTTAGCGGTTCGTTCAACAAATCAAGAAAAAGTTTTTCCAAGGTTAACTCAACACCATAATGTTGAAACTCATATTCGATCACGCTGGGTGTAGAAAAATATTCCGCAACATTGGCGCGATCTTCTTGGTTCGAAGCAATAAGCCACATCACCAGGAAGAAACACATCATCGCTGTCATGAAATCCGCGAACGCAACTTTCCAAGAACCGCCGTGAGCCGCGCCGGCATTCACATTGATCTTTTTAATAACGATCATTGAGCCTTTTTCGCCGGCCATACGGTTAAGCTACTTTCTTAGCGTCTTTTGTCGCCTTGTCTAATTCTTCAAAACTTGGACGATCATGCGGAAAAATACTGCGTCGAGCATACTCAACACACACAAGTGGAGGCGCTCCTTTTTGTAAGGCAACAAGCGCTGCCTTCATCACAGTAAGATAGCGACCTTCGGAACCGATATCACCTTCCATTTTTTTTGCAATGGGGCCAATGAATCCGTAACAGAACAAAACCCCTAAGAATGTTCCCACGAGAGCGGCCGCGACTGATTCCCCGATCTTCATTGTACCTTGATCGAGAATAGACATCGTATGCACAACCCCCAAAACCGCGGCCACGATCCCGAGACCCGGTAACGCGTCGGCAACGTTACCGACGGCGTGAGCAGCGTGATGTTCCTCTTCGTGCGCGACTTTGATGTCAGCGTCCAAGAGATCATCCACATCGTATTGCGATAAATCTGCTGATAAAGTGATTTTCATCGTGTCACAAAGAAAGTGAACGGCGTGATGGTTTTTCAAAAAACTAGGATAACCTTTGAAAATTTCTGATTTGTCTGGCTCCTCAATGTGTTTCTCCACCGCTTGCGGACCGTCTTTACGAAAAATTTGGAATAAACGAAACATCATCTGCAAGAGATCGACATAATCAGATTTTTTAGGACCGCCACCAGCAAGAGCTTTAATGGCTTTTCCGATGGCCATTTTCACAGTGGGCATTGGATTGGCGATCAAAAAGCCACCGCCTGCCGCACCGAAAATGATGATCATCTCAAATGGTTGAAATAAAACGTGCATGTGACCACCGGCAGCTAAGAAACCGCCGAACACGCAACCTAAAACGACTAAAATTCCACCAAATCCCATAGGTATTCCTCATTGTCTTTTTCGGTATTTACTCCGTATATTTTAGTGGTATTTGTAACGATTCAGAGAAGCTAGACTATGATCGAGATAAATTACATCCCAGGACTCAATACTTTTAATGATCGCCATATTCATATCGGCGTTCTGCGTTTTAGCGAAATGCATTCGCACCTCAGCCAGGCTTTCGGCGAGCGGGATATTAAACTTATTCCTTATTACAGCGCGCGAAACTCTCTTTCTCAAAAAATTGAAGATCTTTATCAACAAATTACTGATGCGGGCCGCGCCACCTTGCCGCTCGTTGGCCATTCCACAGGCGGCATTATAGCAAGGGCGTTGGCTCCCCGATTAAAGTCTAAGGTATTGGTCACATTTGGCTGCCCGCACGGTGGCAACAGACTAGCTGATATTGCCGTCGAAAAATTTAAAGACGCCTCTTTAAAAACCAAAATTCTCCGCATCTTAAAATATGATGTTTCAACAAAACTTAATTATTTTAGCGATTTGACCAGCCAAAGTCTTGGCCAGTTCAATCTACAATACCCTATTCAACGACATGGCTTTTATAATATCGTTTGCAGCCAGCCTCACCGCGAACTCCCTCTTATCTTTAAAATGCTAAGTATTTATGCGCAGGCAAATAGTGACCACACTGACGGTATTGTCAGCACTGAGGAGCAAAAGTGTGGGCAAGAGATTGCCGCTTATCAACTTGACCATTTAAGTCAAATTGGGTTTTTTAAACATATTGTTTCGCCAAAAAGAAAAAAGCAGGCAGTAACTGAGTTTAATAAATTGCTCACCACTATTGAAATGTTAGTAAAGCCCGTGAGCACCCCCTAACTGGAGGCCGTTATTTTAAAACGCCAAGTTTTAATATTGTGTTTATTGACCATGATTCTTGTCGGCAAAGCCTTTGCCGATGACGAGGCGGTGAATGATAATCCCCTAACTGCCACACTTCAGGAACAAGGCCTGCAAGCAGCACCGGGAACTCGTACAAATTTGCAAATTAAACTTAAGCTCGACAAAAACTTCAAGGCCTATCTTGATAGATTCAACGTCAATTTAAAAAAACCGACCGACTTCGTTTTAAAGAATTTTGATATTGGTCCAACAATTGTTTTCTTTGATCAAATTAGCAAAAAAGATCGCAAAGGCGTTAAAGGCGAAGCCAACGTCGACGTTGAAGTATTGGTTCCGGAAAAAATGACGTTGGGAAAACACAAACTGGAAATACTTTTGGCTTATCAGGCTTGTACTGAGAAGATTTGTTTGTTTCCTAAGACATTGACGATTCCGGCAACACTAAACATCTCTAAAGAAAAGTCTTCAATTCGTGTTGATACCGCTATCACAAACAACACCAGCGCTGGATTCACTTTTGAGAGTGCCAACGCCAAAGGAAGTTTTTTCGCACTTATGTTTGTCTTTGCTGTGGGAGTATTAACGAGCCTTACACCATGTGTGTACCCAATGATTCCTATCACACTAGCGGTTTTAGGGACGCGCACGCAGAACCAAAATCACTGGCGGGGTTTTTTACTCAGCTTTACCTACGTGACTGGTATCGGCGTCATGTTTTCCTCACTCGGCGTTTTGGCGGCTACGTCGGGCAGACTGTTTGGTTCGCTCTTAGGTCATCCGTGGGTTATCTCGTTCGTATCACTGGTTTTCTTTTTAATGTCGCTAAGTATGTTTGGTTTTGTCGATTTTCAAGCCCCCGTTTGGTTAACCGATAAGGTCACGCACCTCAAATCAAAGGGAAAATATCTTTCGGCATTTGTTTTGGGAATTATCTCTGGCGTTATTGCCGCCCCTTGTGTCGGCCCCGTTATCGTTAGCATCCTCACCTACGTTGCCCAAACACGCGATGTCGTTTACGGTTTTATTCTTCTTTTTTCTTATTCCTTGGGCATGGGGGTTTTATTTTTAGCATTGGGAACGTTCTCACAGCTGACTAACTACTTACCTCGTTCCGGCAAATGGATGAACTATGTAAAATACTTTTTTGGCGCAGTCATGCTGGGCATGAGCGTTTACTATGTTTCACCGCTTGTTCTAAAAAAATACGGCTTGAACCCTAACGACTTACCTTCATTTTTCTCCGTGAAAGATGCGGGACGCATGCAAGTTAAATTTATGCCCTACAATGGTGATGCCGTCCTTGCTTCTGCAAAGTCAGCACGCCCGGTAGTGATAGATTTTTATGCCGATTGGTGCGCTGCCTGTGTGGAATTAGAGGAAAAAACTTATACCAACCTCGAAGTGATTAAGTTTTCCGAAAATTTCGATTTCTATAAATTTGACGCCACCTCCGATAGCGAACTTCTGGACAAACTAAAAATTCAGTACGGAATTAAAGGTCTTCCATGGGTTGTTTTTCTCGATAGTAAAGGCCAATACCTAAGCCATTTGACCTTAACTGGTTTTGAAGACGGTCCGCAATTTTTGGAGAGAATGAAGAGAGCACGATAAAATGACTTCCCGCTCGGAGCAAAAGCTAGAAACAAACAGTGCCGAAATATTTTTTCCCAGCGAAGGCTACATCCGAGTTAACATTAAACCGTCTGTTAAACAAAACCTTAGGGATGCTGAAGAAAATATGAACGCGACGTGCAGAGAATCCAAAACTCCTCTGCTCCTTGACTTGCGAGGCGCGCAACCGGTGGACCCCGAAGTGCGGCGTTTTTATAGTGGTCAGGTTCTGGTAGATCATTTCTCTTCACTCGCGATTTTGATCGATCTATCCCCAGTCACACGTATGATGGCCAATGTTTACGTCAAGGTTACCAGGCCGCCAATTCCTACAAAAATATTTACTGATGAAAAGTCAGCTATCGATTGGACAAAGAGCTTTCTAAAATGAATATTGCCGACAGATCCATCCAAGCCAGACTTGAAGAGGTTGTCGACTATCTAGAAAAGATGGCGTGCGGAGATCTATCCTTAAGAATTCCCGTCAGTAACGAGCGAGACTATGTGGACGCCGTCTCTTACGGAATCAACATTTTGACAGAAGAAGTTCAGTACAAACAAGCGCAAGAAGAAAAGCGCCGCTACGACCTAGAACAAACGCAAGTAAAATTAACAAAGGCATTGAACGACCTACAGTTAACGCAGGAACAACTGATTCAGTCAGCAAAGCTAGCAGTCTTAGGGGAAATATGTGCAGGTATAGCACACGAAGTAAATAATCCTCTGGCGACCATTAGCGGCTATCTTGATACCCTAGATAGCCGTAGTGAAAAGGAACAAAGTCTCTCTGTGGAAGACCTTCGGCCTTACTTAAAGAAGATGCATAAACAAATAAATCGCATCGTCGATATCGTCAGTCACGTACGCAATTTTTCAAAACGCTCAACACAAGAATACGAGGTGATCGACCTTCGCGATACCATTAATGGCTCTCTCATGCTTTTTGAACAGTCGTTTTTGGAACAACGAATTGAAGCTGTAAAAGAGATTCCGCAAAAACCTGTGTATGTGTTTGGTGACCCCACCCACCTTGAACAAGTTGTTGTTAATGTCTTAGCTAACGCCAAAGATGCAATTTCTGCCAAAAGTAACGAAGGCGGCAGAATTAAAGTTATATTAACGGAAAAAGACAGAAATGCGTGTGTGACAATAGCCGATAACGGCGTCGGCCTAGATCCCGCAACTCGAGATCAGATCTTTGATCCCTTTTTTACTACCAAAAATCCCGGCAGTGGAACAGGTCTTGGGCTTTCCATCTCCAAAGGGATCATTAATAGTCACCACGGGCGAATTAAAATCGAGGCCTGCAAAGAATATAGCACGGTAGTAACCATTGAAATTCCCCTTCACTAGCCTTTTATGAAAATTCTTCCGGGCTAAAACTTCAAAGTCACAAAAAGTTGCGGGATTAGATTTTCTCCATATAATGGCTAAAAAACCTTGGGGTATATAATGAAAAAAGTAGCGTTTTCTTTGTTTGTGATTTTAGCAACTCAGTTCGCACAGGCAGCTGACCTTCGCCTGAACTGTCAAGTTTCAAACCTTGTTGACGACCGCGTTTTTGGCAAAGATCTTGGTCTTAAAAACAGCAACATAGTGGCGATAAATCAAAGTGGATCCACTTATCAAGTCAACGTTGGTCGGGCACAATTCGCGACAACACTTGGCGACCAAATCACTCGCGAAGACAATCCGGCTTATGACATCACTGGCGTTGGCATCGTTACTCGACGTTTTCCTTTAAGCATTCACATTCACGTAAAACCAATGAATGGTCGCCTACAAGGTGATTTGTCAGTTGAGGGCAGCACTAGTTGGGAAAACCGAGTAATCGCTTATTTAGATTGTCCCTTAACTCGCTAGTTACAAGCGCTGTTGCACGCGGAAGTCTTCTCGTAAGGCCCGCTGTAATACTTAATGCAGGTGCGAGAGCAGGCTAACGATCCTTCGTAAACACAGGCCGATTTTTCCTGTTTAAATCGCGGCCAGAGCTGATTAATGCAAGCAGTGGCTTTTTCGTAAGGCCCATTGTAATTCGCCATACAAGATTCTAACGAATCTCCAAATAATCTTGCCGTAGCGGCGCAACTTTGTGACGGTTTAGAATCGCCGTCACATTGATAAGTGCGGCCGTCGACGACCACTTTGATATCGGCAAATGCCGAATTAGTGAAGATTCCCATTAGTAATGCCAAAACAAATTTCATAAAAATCCTTTGTTAGGTGTTCTGTTTTAGTTTTAAAGCGCGCCTTGGTAGCGTCAATGAGAATATGGGCCGTGTAGCAAATGTGGTTACCCCTTTTTTAGGCATTGATCAGCGAGAAGTTTAGACTCGCCATTACCATATCGCCCCAGGCCTTCATTTCTGTAGCTTCCTAAAAAATCCTTTGTTATATCGTAAACTTTAAGGAGTCCTTATGAACCTCAGTTCCAATGAACAGTCATTAGTCCCTCACATCCTCAAGGGAAACAGTCATCCTTTGATTCTTAATCTTTTCGCCGTGGTGTTTGGCGCACTTTTTATTGTGCTCATGGCCGCTATAAAAATTCCGTTGCCGTGGACTCCTGTGCCAGTAACGGGCCAAACTTTTGCCGTCGCTCTGATTGCGCTTTTGTGGGGAAGAAAACGTGGCTTCGCCACTGTTGGATTTTATCTTCTCTTAGGTCTTACTGGCCTTCCCGTTTTTGCCCTTGCTACCACCCCCTTTTTCTTCGGCCCTACTTCAGGTTATTTGATCGGAATGTTAATCGCTTCGGCAGTTGTTGGTGATCTTGCCGATCGTGGTTGGACCAAAACCTTTTATAAATCCTGGTTCGCCGCTTTAATTGGAAGTGTCATTACTTTTACGTTTGGTCTCATCGTTCTCTCTTATTTTGTACCGTCGGATTTATTGTTGACGTCAGGACTAATTCCCTTTTTGCCTGGTGATTTACTCAAGACAGTTGGCGCCGCCTTTATTTCTCATAAAGCTAATTCTTATTTGAAGAAGGCTTAAGTGCTTTGGCGCCTACTATTTGTAATTTTATTTGCCTCGCAAGCCTATGCTGATACTAAAATTGCATTTTTAGAACTTCGCACCTACGACGGAAAAATTTTACAGCTAGAGCCCAATGGTCGTTTTGCTCACGTGGCGATCTCTTATGGCGACAAGTGGTTGCATGCTCACCCTCTACGAGGAGTGGAGCTTGTCAATTTATCTATATTAGAAAAAGTCGGCAAAATAAAAGCTGTTGTGAGCGTCTCGGTAAATTCGCTTTCTGATAATGCCGTGAAACGGTTTCTCGGAAAGCCCTACGACTCCCAATTTTCTTGGACTGATGAAGGCATTTACTGCTCCGAACTTATCGCGAAACTTTTAGGAATAGCGCCCAAGCCCATGCGTTTCCGAGGACCTTACTGGCCCGCAGAATATCGTAAACGCGAAGGTGAGCCCGGTATTTCGCCTGACGAATTGGCGAGGATGTTTGGGGTTTAGATAGGTGAAAACAGATCCACACAAAGAGTGCGGACTATCTCCTCAGGCGAATCTTTCATCACCGAATTTATTTGCGCGATCGCGTCCACCAATATGGATTTGATTTTTAGAACATCTTTCTCAGCTATTGAAAAAACAGTGGAGTAATGAACATCATCTGATTTCTCATAATCCAGTGAGGCCATTGCCTGCACCCGCCAATTAGAATGGTGTTTTGAAATAAACGGTGAATCATGCGGAAGATGAAGACTGAGGGTAGTCAGCGAATATCGTCCCTGCACTTCTTTCGCAATTCCAGCGGAAACTAAAAAATCTAAAATTTCACCGACTTTTTTCGTAGGCATTTGCAGAACTTCCGCAATTCTCGTACGTGAATCAAAGTCTTTAATCGAAAGCATCACATGTAAAGTGGAATAGAGCCAACTACTATAATAAATCGCTTTGTTGTTCTCACTCACTTCCGATTCCGTTTTGATTCTTTCCACAAGAAGTAATCTTTTCTGAAAGATTTCATCGAGCTGAGATTTAAAATAGTTCTTGAGCCTAGTCGTATTTGCTTTTTCATATTGAACAAGCAAAAGAAAGACGTGCCTTTCTTCATCATTGTGACCCATGAAATCGCTGGCTAGTTCCGCTTGCTCTAAATTCATATCAATCTTAGAGTTCAAGATTTGAGAAAGATAAGATGTTTGACAACCGATATGTCTCGCGAGTTTCGACCGCACACCGTGGCCCTTACGAGGCTGTTCGTCTATAAAATCGCTAAGATAGCGTTTATAACTCTGAATTTTGAAAAGGTTTATAGCCATATAATATCATTACCTTATATTATAATATTTTATATTTTTATAAAGTAGTTATAAATATTTTTATAATAAATATCTAGAGATAAATACCACTCTGCGTTAAATTCTCTTTCGAGGTGATTTATGAATATCAAAACCTGTGACCGCGTTTTAACTCTGGTGGCGGCCTGTTGCTTTTTGGTGATTCTTGCTTCTCAACTTAAGAAGGAAAATCGGCCCAAACCAATAATGGCTTCTATGACCATAAGTTCGACGGCGCCATCTAAATAATTTCGATTTTACGAGCGTTTGAACACTGTTTTTTTTGGAACACATTTTGAAACCGGTACCACCGGTAGAATCAGGAGAAAGTATGTACAAAGTTTTTTGTTTTTTTATTCTTTTACCGCAACTTTGTTTTGCTGGCGTCGGTAGCGGAGGCGGTTTGAACGGAATAAACGGGAGACCTCTTGAAGACTATAAGATCAAAATTACAAACGAAAGAGCTTACAAGAAAATTGTCGAACCGATGCTAGGACGTCTTCATGACCTAGAACTACTAGACTTAGAAACTCTATTCCGTGAGTTTTTAGAAAAAAAGAATTGGTACGTGGCGCCGGTCGAGCTTGAGCCATTGAAAAACGTTGGCGTGTCTTTTAAAACTGGCCAGTACGGGTTGCAAAACGCCACTGAAGTTTGGCTGAAATCAAAGTTTTATAAAGACAAAAAAGTCCAAACCCAAGCCAAAGCCATTATCCACGAACTATTAATGGGTTTAAAGGTCCACCGTAAGTTTGTGGACACTGACTGCAGGCCCATACTTGTTTGTGATACCAAATCTTCAGAACACGAACCAAGTGACCGCGATACTCAGCAAGTTCGAAACATGACTAATATTTTTATGAACGACCTTGCCAACTACCAAGGCGCCGAAGGTGGCTTCAAATTAGGAAAATTACTTTCTGAAAATGATTTCGGCCATTTTCTTTATCCTCTAAGCTCAAAGTATAAACTCCCACAAGTAATGGCCGGTTCAGAAATTTTAGACAATGTGATACGAGCCCAACTCGCGGCAGGAACTTTCCCTTCGCACACAGGTTTTGACGAAAGTGGTAAGTCCACAGAGCGCTGTGAATTTGCCTTCAAGTTCGACGCCGAGGATTTTTATCAAAGAGTAGACGTCGAAGTCAAATTTCCTAATAGTGGCAAGGAACTGAGAGTAAAAACTAAATGGAGCACTCCCGCCTATGCGACTGACTTTTTCTTAGGTACTCCTGTTGATCATCCTTTAGAAGATTTTAAGAAAGTTGGATATAAACAAACATTGGTTCACTTATACATGAATGGCACATCTCTGCAGGCTTATGGCGTAAAAATCTACACAGTCGTTCGCACTTTAGATCTCAATGAAAAAGGTAATTCCACAGGGTACAAATGGGTGATTTCCAAGACAGATCCAGTGGTCACGTGTATTAGCGAAAATAATTTGCACGACCTATATTTAAAGAACTTTCCGGTCGATCCCAGTTTATTTGGTCACTAAAATGCCGCTGTACCGCCGCTATGGCGGTACCTCCCTAAAGCTTCTTATCCAAAAAAATCTCTTCAGCTTTCTTGGGATGACGAACACATCTATTGTTCAGAACTTATCGCCAAAATTTTAAATATTCCACCCAAACCCATGCGTTTTCGTGGCCCTTATTGGCCAGTCGAATATCGCAAACGCGAAGGCGAACCGGGGATTTCCCCTGACGAGTTAGCCAGGGTATTTGGGATTTAGAGTGGACACCCGATTGATGCCACCGTGGCAGTGAAGACGCCGGTTTGGAAGTCTGTGCTAAAACAGAAAAGCAACACATTTTAAAAATAAGTGATTCAAACTCGAAATCCGACATAGGTGCAGCTGTCCTTAGAAACATAGCCGCCACAAGGTTACTGCTAGGAACAGCAGAAACCTTTTATAGTCTCATACTATTCTATTTTTAGAGTAGAGGAGCTATCGCTGTCTGCCCTTTTAATTTCGTAGCGAGCACCAGTTACTTGTTCAATTGAAAGTTCTTTATGCATCCGGGCAACATCACTCTGCACAGCTTCTGTTGCTTCCACGTATTCGCGCCCGTGATAGAAAATGCCCAAATCATCATTATTTTGTTGCGCGGCTGTTAAAGCGATAATTGCTTCAGCAATTCCTTTGCCTGACTTGGACTTTGATTTCGTTTCTAACTTAACTACTTTGCCGCTTTGATTATCAACAGTCATCACATAACCTTTTTTCCAATCACGTTTCATTTGGAGTACGGCGTCCTTACATTGTTTGTGGCCGATTGTGTATTCTCCAAGATCTAGGTGAAGTTTACTGATCTGTTGGCCTTTTTCGTCAAGATAGGGGCTTGCATAAAATCTGTCTCCTTCAGAGTTTTCTACAATGACGCTATCGCGATCAAAACCCAACGGCCGGTCGTAGTAGTCCCAACAATCAAAATGACTTTTTTTGCCATTAGACTCTATTACGTAAATCTTACCATCGCGTGTTACTTCGACGGGATATTGATCGTAACGATGTCTTTTTAAAATATCGGCAAATACAGAGCTGTTTGCTGAAAGCACTATGGCTACTGTTAGGGCTTGGACTTTTTTATTTCTAAACATGGGAATATCTCCTAATTCACGATAGTATTGCATCCGCTGTGCC
>CAYPZY010000055.1:0-11359 GCA_964415155.1 uncultured Bdellovibrionales bacterium | reverse complement strand
CAGGGGATTTTTTATTCTGCTTGGTATTTTGCCGCCATTCACCTTCTGACCGCGCTTAAGGGATTCCATACCCGCGAGTTAATCGCTGAAAAGTTGCATCTCCCGCTGCAAATTGTAAACCGGGTGGTGGAGTTTTTATTAGACGTAGGAATGCTTGAAGAACGCCAAAATAGACTTGTGATGGGCGAAAGCAGTACTTATGTAGATCGTGATTCTCTTCTGATCAGTCGTCATCACAAGAATTGGCTTGAGCGAATTTCCCAACAACTTCATGACGTGCAAAATGAAGAATTAGCATTTACCAACATTATCACGCTATCAAGCAAAGATTTTCTGCGGATTCGCGAAGAGTTGGTTCAAGTGGTGGAAAAATTCCGCGCCATCGCCGATCCCTCAGAGCCCGAAGAGCTTTGTTGTCTGAATATCGATTGGGTGAAAATCCGCTAGATCAAAAGAAGCATCTCCTACTTCTTCTTACCTCTCATATCGGGCACGATTTTCTCAGGAAACTTACCAGTGGCGAGGTACTCATCCAACATAGGCCCGAGTTTGCGGCGACAAGAACCGCCGCAAGGACCGACTCCCGCCATCGTTGAATCAAAAATTTTATTGAGGGTATCGGCGCCATTGACGATCGCTTGCTCAATACGTTCACGAGACACGTTATTGCAAAGACAAATGATTTCTTTTTTTTGACCGCGTGGTGCGTTCATAAACAGCCCATTTAAGCCGACATCTTATCTAATTTAATTAATTGATCCATGATTGTTTTGCGAATTTGATCGTAGGGAAGGTCGACGGTTGCCCCTGCGGCATACATGTGTCCACCTCCGCCCAGCGACTCGGCGATAGCGCGCACTTCAAAGGCGCCTTTACTGCGGATACTCACTTTATGATGGCCATTGTCAGTTTCTAAAACGAGAGCCGCCGCGACGAGCGATTCCACATTCATGATTAGATCGATTATGTCACGAGAATCCTCGGGTACCATCCCGTGCCTAATCAAATCCGATTGCTTAATTTTCAACAATGCTAAACGATTCCCTGCAAAGTATTCCATTTGGTCTAAGAGTGATGCTAAAAATTTGAATTTTTCTACCTTGTGATTGGCAAACAAATACTTGTGAACTTCGGCTGGATCACGTTCGTAAGTTAAAAGTTCGGCGGCGATCAGATGCGAAGTCGGCGAGTTCCGCACATAACGAAAAAGTTGGGTGTCAAACACAATGCTGGTGTAGATAGCGCGCGCGATTAGGGGATCAAGAGGAATGTTTAAGGCTTTGATAATTTGAAAGGCGATCTCTCCTGTGCTCGCGGCTTTAGTATCGATATAGGAATCACGAGTAGGAGATGGGCCGACATCTAAAACAGGGTGATGATCAATAAATAAAATTTGTCGACAGGTCTTTTCAAGTTCGGGGTATAGGGGGTAAAGAAGGCGCCTATCATTCGTGTCTAAAATTAGGGCCAAATCAGTTGCTTCTATTCGGTCATAACTATTTTCATAGTACTGAATATATTTATCGGGATGAAGGTAATCATATTTTTTTGGCGTGCTATCAACATTAAGGATTCGTGCTTTTTTACCAATCTTTTTAAAGCTATGATAGAGCCCGAGCTGCGCACCGAGGCCATCGCCATCGCATTGTTTATGTGTGCTTAAAAGGATAGTTTGCGCTGCTTTGATCTTGCTGACGAGTTCTTCCACGTTCTTCACCCCAATGAAACCATCTATATCTTCGGAAATTTCGTACGCTTTCCCAAGCTTTCCTTTAAAGGGCCAGACCATTGTCTTGTTGGTGAAATGAAATATCTACAAGGTTTAAGTCGCTTATAAAGCTGCCCTGTCCCAACTCCCACCTCGTGCTTGTCACAATGCGTTTTTTTCAGTAAACGTAGAGGTTTAGTTAAACGTCCCACTGCTGTCTGGACGGCATGGGTCGATATGGTTGAAACCAGAGGTGAAACCGTGGAGTTAATGATGACGTCAGATAAGCTGCCCATGACACGTCAGGGTAAAGTTCATTTAGAAAAAGAGCTAAAAAGATTAATGCAGGAAGAACGTCCCGCGGTCATTAAAGCTATTGAGTTTGCGCGCTCTCTTGGTGATCTAAGTGAGAACGCTGACTACGAGGCTGCTAAAGAACGCCAAGCTTGGTGTGAGGCTCGTATTGCTGAGTTACAAGATGCTATCGCTCGCGCCGATGTTATTGATCCGTCATCCTTAAGTTCTGATCGCGTGATCTTTGGTGCACACGTGAGCGTTTTAGATGTCGAAAACGACAATGAAGTGACTTACCAAATCGTTGGTGCTCTCGAAAGTGACGTTAAAAACGGAAGGATTTCTGTTATGTCGCCGTTGGCTCGTGCTATGATTGGCAAAGCAGTTGGTGACACGTTTGAAGTTAAAAGCCCAAAAGGCGTTAAGGAATACGAAGTTACCGACATTTCTTTCAAATAAATTTTAGTCATTAGGGGTTGTGGCTAATCGACGGCTGATATTTTTCTCTTCTGTCTTCATTGCGCTTATCGTAGGTTTAAGCGTTCGCATTTATTTTTCCTCAGCTCGTATGGAATCTTGGGTCAGGCAGAGCCTTGAGCGTTCTGCTTCTGACGTACAATTTTCTGCAAAAAAAATGGAGTTAAGCCTTGCCCGTGGCGCCATTCCACATCTTGCCATTAAGATTCTCGATTTAAAGATCAGCCAAAACGACAAGTGCATGCGTAACAGCGAGTGGTTAATAGACGAGGTCTATTTCCCTCTGCGTCTGACCAGTCTCTGGCAACAACAAGTGCAGTTTGGAAATATTCTGGCCAAAACGATCAACTTAAATGTGGGAACTGTTGTTTCCAACTGTTTTAAAGCATCAGTGAAATCTGAAAATTCAGAAAAACCTGAAAAACCTGAAAAACCTGAGAAACCTGAGACCACTCGCCAACCTCAGCAAGAGAAAGCAAAATCGACCGTCACGATGCTTGACTTTGCCAGCGGTGTAAAGATCCAGCGTCTGAATCTGCATCTCGCCGATTTACCAAATTATGTTTTTTCGTTAACACAATTTCAACTAACAGTTGAAAAAGATATGCCGCTCCTCCTTTACGGAAATTTGGCCATGCAAAATGAAACGAATAAAGAAGAGTCGTGGCCAATGACTCGATTTTCGGGAGACGTTTCACCAGACAAGATCAATCTAAACTTAAACGGGCATTGGCAAGAAGGAGTCATCAACGTTGGAGTGATGTATGACGCCAATTCTGAAAAACAATTAAATATTGAAGGCCACATTAAACATTTGCCATTGGCCAATTTTTTAAAGCTCTATGAGCAAGTTAACTCTCATCCCATCGGTAGTTATCCGCGGTCGATGTGGCTGTCGTGCAATATCGACCTTTCCTCCTCGGTTCAAAATTTGGCGTCGGCACCGTTACGATTGAAATCCTGCTTAATTGAAGGTGACGGCGGGACATGGGAAAGCGAGAAACTTGTTTTTGATCCCAGTCAAGGGGCCTTCATCGAGCCGTTTTCTATTAAGGTTGCACGTTTGCCACTTAAAACTTTGATGTCTCTTTTTCAAATTGACGTCCTAGGTGGTGTATTAGATCAGTATGGTTTTTTAAGCGGCCAGTTACAGGTAAATCCGCCGGCAAACTTTACGTTTGAAGGAATGCTTGAAGAGATGATGGTCTATTTCTCAAGTAGAAATCTACGTGGTCAGCAGGCGGTGCCAAAAATTAATCTACAAATAGAAAAAAGTCAGGGACGCCTCTCTGGTTTGTTTTCAAAGTTTGAACTTCGTCGTGGCGGCCTCGACGGTTCCATTTCCTTTAATTTTGACAAGAGATTTCAGGACGGCTACGTGCAGATTCAGGCTAAGAATATCGTGTTTGATCCATCGATTCAGGAACTTTTGGTTAAAGACAAGTTAGGGCCGATGGAGGCCTATGGTAAATTCAAAATTACCAATGGCAAACTTGAAGTTTTTAAAGGGGACTTAGGAATCGATTTTATTGAAAATGATTCTTTTCAGCTCGATAAAATTAAATTCTCCGCGTCCTATTTTGGGCCCTCACTCAAGGGAAGTTTGAGAGTAAAAGCACTGCAGATTGCGCCAGCTTCTGAGTTCTTCGAGTTTTTGCGCCCACTTTTATTGGATAAAAGATTTAACGATCCCTGGGTGGGGTTTCAAGA
The DNA here is from genome assembly GCA_964415155.1 of uncultured Bdellovibrionales bacterium. Taxonomy (GTDB): domain Bacteria; phylum Bdellovibrionota; class Bdellovibrionia; order Bdellovibrionales; family SG-bin7; genus CAYPZY01. The sequence continues at coordinate 7,170 of CAYPZY010000055.1, read as the reverse complement.
TTTAGCGATGCAGGTTGAAGGGTATAACCAGCAAATTTCATGGGATAAAGCCAAAGTTTATTTGCCTGCCGAAAAAGTTAATTTTAGTTCTCAGGGAAACTGGCAATATAACTCGGGTCTTTCCGGATGGGTGAGTGTCGATTTTCCAAATCTTAAACTTTTGAAGTGGGAACTCAGTGGTGATTTTGCTTCGCCAAAACTTTTACCAAGCACAATGTGGTTAAAGGAATTGGTCAGTGAAAAAGGTGCTAAAGAAAAGCCCGCTAAAACCGACAAGTCGCCAAAAAAATCAAAAATTAAAAAATCTGGGGCCAGCTAACGAAAGCTGGTTTCTCGGTAGTTCCGACCAGAGGTTTTCGGTCTTTCGTCAGCAACACCATGTTAGCGTTGGCCCAGCGAACTAGCTCTTGTTGGTCGACATCGCTTTCGATCGAGTCAAGCCAAGGAATTTTTAGATCCTCCAGCTTTACGGTTTCAAGGGTCTGCAAAAAGCACTTGCTGTTTTTTGGAAGAAGATAGGGATCAACGTCCTTACATTCCGGCTTATCTTTCTGAAAAAGCAGATAGTAAATATTTAGCGACTTTTTTTCGCGGTGAATGGTGAACGTGGAATGCAAATGTATTTTTTTTGGCGAAATAATTAAATTGCTGGAAAAGGCACTTTCTGTGCGAGTGTACCTTGGTAGAAACTCAGCGCTTTGCGCGAGAATATTCGAGCGCATTAAAACCGTAACGACATCCCAACCGTAAGAGAGGTCGAAGGCGCAATGGCTTCCATAAGGAGTAGTCAGAATCTGTAGAGAGCCAGATGTCTTATCAACTGTGTCTTGTAAAGGTCCAGCATTGGTACTGAGAGGAATCGCAGGGTCATCGATAGCCGCCCACACGGTTGTCGGCGTTGAAATATGCGACGCCTGCTTTTTGAAATCATTTAGGCTCCAGTAGTCAGCAAGAGATGTCGGTCGCAAACTTTTGAAGAAGCTAAAAAGCGCGTTGAAGAACGGGACATATTCACTGAAATCCAACGAAGCTCTACTAACAATCTCAGGCAGCCTACTGTTCGCAGGTAAACGACCATCGGGTAATAATTGATCTATAATGGGAACCTTTCCAATCATCTGCTTTAATTGCGCTCGAATTTTACTCTGCAAGTAGAGTGTTGGAGGTGAGGACGTGCTGATGAAATCAATCGTTGGCTTTAGATCCACCACCGGACACAGGCTTTGACTGCTGCCGATGAGTTTTTCATTGTCAGGATCATCATTGAATAGAGTCGCGTACAAAACCGCATGGCCACCTAAACTTAATCCCAGTAAATGGATACTAGAAGTTACTTCACTTAACCCCGATTCTTTGGTCCGTAACCACTTGGCGACTTGATAGAGAGTTTGTCCCTCTTGAAAACCGCCGACATAAAATCTCTGATTGGCAATAGCGAATTCGGCGCTGGTAGAACTTCCCACAAGCAAAACGTGAAATGGGCTCTCGTCGAACAGATGCATAAGTGGCGATTTTGGCGAACCTGAAGTCAACGTGTTGCAGGTGAGTCCGCATTGAATAAGGACAAGCGGTCGCGGTTCTTTATCAGGTTTTAAAGCTAAAAGGCCATGAACCTTCAAACCGTTTGGCAAGGTGATCAAGATTTTCTTAATGCGTGGACTTTTAATAAAATCAAAATCGATCTGAGTCTGCCGCAAAATCGACGAAAAGCCATTGGTGCTGCCATGGTAAATTAAATATTTGTGGCAAGTCGAAAAGTAAGCGTCAGTTTTTTGCCTTCTTTCGGCGGGCGTTTGCTTTTTTAACAGGATTTGCTCTAGTGTTGTCGTTGAGCAATGGGGCGGCAGGGGATGCGCGCGCGCACCGGTTGGGATCCAACGTAAGAAGTGCGGGATTTTACTTTGCTGAATTTCAACTTGCGGCTCTTGGGCGTGAGCAAAGCTTAAAAAGAAAAAAGTAAGGATAAATGCGCGCACCGATTTAAACCTTTGGTCCTTCATTTTCGAGGCGTTGAAAAAACCTCTCCAGGGCCATATTTACACCGTGACTAAAAGCCGTGGCGATCTTTTCGCTTAATTTCTTTTTGCTTTCATAGGAAAGGCGAAAAACATCACAGGTCTTAGATTTTTCGAAAATATAATCGTCACTTGTTGAAATCTGATCGACGAGTTTGAGATCCAAAGCGCGCAGACCTAACCAATGCTCTCCTGTTGCCACTTGTTCAATGTCAACAGTCGGTCGCTGTGAAGCCACGAACTGTTTGAAGAGTTGATGTGTATCGACGACTTGTTCCTGAAATTTTTCGCGGCCAGCGGGAGTGATTTCTCCGAGTAAACTGACAGTGCGTTTAAACTCTCCGGCAGTGATTTCTTGGTAGTCGATATCATGTTTTTTAAGAAGCCGATGAAAGTTTGGTACTTGCGCGATCACACCAACGGAGCCGAGGATCGCAAATGGAGAAGCAATGATCTTATGCGCGGTACAAGCCATCATGTAACCACCGCTGGCGGCAATGCGGTCGACACAAACGGTGAGGGAGAGTTTATGGTCTTTAACTCGTTGAAGTTGAGCTGCAGCTAAGCCGTAACTATGTACCATGCCACCGCCGCTTTCCAGGCGCACGACGACTTCATCACCGGGTTTAGCGACATTTAAAACAGTGGTGATTTCTTCTCTCAAAGCTCCTACTTCAGTGGCTTTAATATCACCGTCGAAATCAAGAACGTAAACACGTGGCCTACTTTCATTGACGGCTTTTTTACTTTTCTTTTTTTCTTCACGCTTTTCTTTTTTTAATTCGTTTTTGTTCCAGATACTTTGCTTTAAGATCTCCGCCAGATCGCGGTTCTTGTGGTTGAGGTTTTCGACCTCAAGCTGGTGTTGAAATTTAGCCCGGTAAGCCAGACTAAAAATGACCATCAAGATCACCACAACGGCTAAGACGATCACGAATGATTTGCCGGCAAATAAACCCAATTGAAATAAATAATCCACGTCAACTCCTTGCAAGCCTGAAAAGGCGTTCAAGATAGAACTAAGCGGGGCTAAGGTCGAGAGAAAACTGAATTTCTCCTCGAATCTGCCTTTTTATTTTAGTATGAAAGAATGACCAAAAAGCCATTACTGCTGGCTCTCACGTTTATTTCTTCCCTTCTAATTTGTCTGCCTATTTTAAAGGCAGATACGCCATTTGGGGCGACGGATATAGCCCGTAGTCAACGGGAGGCTAAGGCCCGCTATCAGGGATTTATTGACTGGTTACGGCAGCAAGAACGACAAAAGCAAATTTTTCAAAGTGAGATCAATAAACTGAAATCGCTACGAGACATTGAGCGTGAGCGAAAAGAACAAGAGAGGCAAACCTTTATCGATAAGCGGGCTGGTAAACAAAAGATATCGGGTGCCGAGCTTGATCGTCTTCTCGAAGAACTCAGGGACAAGGATCGCGATCAGCAAAAGAGAATGGCAAAAACTTATCGCGATTACTTAGAACGTAAAAAGGAAGCACTCAAGGCTGTTCCTAAAGTTGATCCGCACGATGAATTTGAAGTGGGTCATAATTACGATGAAGAAGAGTTGGAATCCGAAGGGGACGAAGAGGAAAAATAATTATTTTTCGTTCAAATGACTCGCCATAATTTCTTCCATAGTAAGTCCCGTCATTTTTCTTAAACCAGAAACCAAGTGCCAGATAATAAAAGAAGTCATCGCGATACTGGGGAGAAAAATAATAAAATAGGCCATCTTTTTCATTTCGGCGATTTCATTATTGCGTATGGCCGCTCGCTCAAGTGCATTCCAATAATAGGGGATGTCGGTAAATATCCGCTCCGCAATCACGAGATTTAAAACAGCGCTCAACACAAAGGACAACGCTAAAAGCTGAGTTGATCTAAGAAGATGTTTCTTTAAAGTTTCCCGCTCATTGGTGTTTTTAAAGTGGCTTTCAATACGTGACACGTTAAAGACCGACTCATTGTAAAATACTTTTTCAATGAAGGGTTTGTCGCGCAAGGTAGTATAAAGGATGTAGGCCGCGATTAGGGCGGGTAATAGAAATTCCTTTAGAAGATACCAGTTTTTGGTGAGACCCATCAGCGCAAAACCGCCGGTAAACAATATATTTATCAGGCCGAGAGCAGAAATTAGATTTTTCTTTTTCTTCACCAACAGATCGTAAAGGCCAAAACCGACAGGGAAGGCGAGTGCGATAACCAATGCGATCATCGGTCCATTTTCACCAAAAAACTTAGAACCCTTCTGAAGTATAAGAACAGGGATAACCAGATTAAAGGCGAGATCGAGGATGAAAGTTTTGAAAGATTGATTTTTTTCCACGTATTTTCGTACTGTACTTTAAACTGGGAACAAAGTCTATTTGTGTAGACGTTGCCTTGAAGCTAAGTGTAATCTAATTGAAGGTGTGGGAATTGAAGCAATGGTAGATCAGTTAGAGCTAGCATTTATTTTACTTGTCGTTTACCAACTTAAGCATTTCGTTTGTGATTTTCCATTGCAACGCGGATGGATGCTCAACAAGATTCGCCCAGGCTGGGATTTCATTCCACCACTTTCAGCCCATGCAGCTGTTCATAGTTTAGCGTCACTTGCGATTATTTTTGTCATGCACAAACCGCAGCTGTGGTGGCTTGCCATTGTCGATTTTGCGGCCCATTTTATTATGGATCGAATTAAGGCTGGTCCCAAATATCTGGGACGCTTCAAAGATAAAACTAAAGCCCCTTATTGGAATAGCCTTGGTTTTGATCAAATGGTCCACCACCTGACTCATCTCTATCTTGTTTGGGTTTTAATTCAGTAACTTCTCGCTGGATAGATTCTTTCAAAATGGCTATGGTAGCGGCATGCCAGAACTACCAGAAGTTGAAAATGTGAGGCGCACCCTTGCCGCCAACCTTCCCGACAGTCCCGAGGTCATTGAAGTTAAAGCCCTTAGTCCGAAGCTAAGAGTAAACATTCCCAAAAGCTTACCGGCAAAGATAAATGGCAAAAAATTGCGGTCTCTTCAGCGAAGGGCAAAATATATCTTGTTCGAATTCGATGATGGCTATTTGCTCAGTCATTTGGGGATGACGGGCTTCTGGAGATTTGAAGAGCGCCGCGAAGTGATGAAGCATGATCATTTTGAACTGCGATGGAGTAATAATCGCTACATGGTCTACAATGATCCGCGCCGATTTGGACTTATCACTTGGGTAGATGCAAAATTTCTTGGCGAGAATTCGTGGCTTAAAAATTTAGGTCCTGAGCCTTTTAATCAGCAGACCTTCACGTCACAGTATCTTTTCGCACTGTCGCGAAAACGGGTCGTGCCTATCAAGAGTTTTCTAATGGATCAGACGGTCGTTGTGGGAGTGGGCAACATCTACGCGAGTGAAGCGCTACATCTAGCGGGAATTAATCCGGTTCTTCAGGTGAAAAAGCTAAAAACAGAACATTTCGAAAAAATAATCGCGGCCGTTAGGGAAGTTTTACAAAAATCTATCGACCTTGGCGGTTCAACTATCAGTGACTATCAGAACGCAAATGGCGGATCTGGCGAATTCCAATCGCAATTTAAGGTTTACGATAGAGCGGAGTTGCCTTGTACGATCTGTGAGACACCGATAAAGACGTGTAGGATCGCTGGTCGTTCAACCTTTTGGTGTCCCCATTGTCAACCCATGCGGGTAAGTAAAAAATAGCCTTATAAATTTTACCGCCACCGCAAATTTGCTAGTTGTATCGCACTAAAATACAATGTCCCGATGCAAATTTGCGGAATAAAACGGTTCTTGTTCCTGATCGTTTCGGGGATGGCGGTATCTATCGCCAACGCTGATATTGTTGCCGACCCGATCAGTGCGCTCGATCTTGGCTCAGTTCGTAATAAGTCTTATCGCTTTGCCGTTGGCATCGAGTCCGCTAACTATATTTCTTGGCAGGATAATCCCAGTAATTCCGACAAATATCCTTACGGGATTTGGTTAGGTTACAATCAAAAAATTCAAACACAGAATTGGCATTTTCAGGTTTCGGCACTTACATTTTTTGCTGCCCAGCAACCACTTTTGAACTACTACCGTGTTGACGAACTCAATGTCGGGAAAACTATTTGGAAACAAGATGTCACATTTGGGCGAAAGATTCGTTCCTGGAGCAGGCTCGATGATTATTGGCGACTTAGTACTTGGCAACCAGTTTTTAATTGGAATTACATCAATCCCCACAGTCAGGGGTTAACAGGTCTTTTTATTGAAAGGGATTATGGTCAGTGGCATTCGGCATTTCTTTTTTCACCGATTTTCATTCCTAATCAAGGACCGTCTTTTGTTATTCGCGATGGCAAATTTGAATCGGCAAGTCCGTGGTCGTCAGTGCCTATTCAACAGCTGAAAATTTTTAATGGTACATCTCCCATCCGCTATCACTTGCAGAATCCTCGTATCGAATCTGTCGTGTTTAATCCCGGAGTTGTTGGGCAAATAGGTTGGGGAAAAGATCAAGGGTGGTGGACTTCGGCAGCTTGGGCAATGAAGCCGATCAATCAGCTCGGTTTTGCTTTTGAACCTGCGCATAGTCTTGTTTCTGACGAGGTCAATATCGATATTTATCCCTTTGTACAATATCATCAAGTAACAACCATCGAAGGCGGCTATCGTGACGAGGTCAACGAAGCGCTATTGTCTTTAACGGCCGATCAACCAAAGTCGGTGACGGCACCGCCAGCTCGGCACGGATACGAGTACAACGACGACTATGTGCTAAGTCCAATTTACTATTATTATTTTAATAAAAAGCAAAAAAAATATCTAAGTTTGGCTTACATGAAAAGGTGGGCATCTGAAGGCAAGACATTTGGTGATCCTGCTGTAGCGGAATTTGCGAAAAACATGGATCGCTACATTTTTTTGGAAGCCTATTGTCTCGAATATAGAAATTCAATTCGTAATGAGTGGCCCGTTACATTTTCATTTCGCTCAACCTACGACATGATTCAAAAGGGCATTCTGGTGACCGGCGAGTTCACTTACGCATCTTCCCCCAATTGGAATTTAACCATGGGAATGGAAACGATTGGCGTCGACGATGAACGCGCGTCTACCAGTAGCATTTTCTCTCGATATCGTTCCAATGACCGCATCTATGGGGGATTAAGCTATGTCTACT
>CAYPZY010000054.1:0-11366 GCA_964415155.1 uncultured Bdellovibrionales bacterium | reverse complement strand
ACCTGACGTCTGCCAGGGAAGAATCAACAAAGCCAAAAGCCTTGGGCTTACTCCCAATGAAGTAGCTTCACACCCCCAGTTTTTAATGGATGAAAGATCCATCGAGATTTACGAAGCTTACGAAGCAGGAATGTTTTCCGCAAACGCTTTGGACTTTTCGGATCTGCTTCTCAAAACTTACGAGATTTTTAGAAGGCATCCTGATGTGTTGGATCGCTACCGTCGTCAGTTTAAATTTATTTTGGTTGATGAGTACCAAGATACGAACGCCATTCAGTACAAGCTCATTTATCTTTTAGCAGAACATCACAAAAATCTATGCGCTGTCGGTGATGAAGATCAGTCGATTTATAGCTGGCGGGGCGCTGATATTGGTAACATCTTCAGTTTTGAAAGAGACTTTCCTAATTGTAAGGTCATTAAACTTGAACAAAATTATCGCTCCACACAGACCATTGTGCGAGCTGCCTCGACTTTGATTCGCAACAACAGTCTTCGCAAAGATAAAAGTTTGTTTTCGGAAAATGAGCTTGGCGATAAAATCGAAGTTAATGCCAGTTTCAATGAATATGAAGAAGCTCGCCAAGTTGTTCGCGAGATAAAAGATCTTTGTGACTACAATCGCTACCGCTACAAAGACATCGCCATATTTTACCGCACCAATGCACAGTCACGGGTCATCGAAGAGCAGTTGCGTTCAACTGGAATTCCCTACCGTATGTTTGGTGGAGTAAAGTTTTACGAGCGCAAAGAGGTAAAAGATGTTCTCAGCTATTTGCGTTTTCTTTTAAACCCGGCTGACACCATTTCTTTTAAACGTATTTTAAATGTTCCTCGTCGCGGTATCGGCGATTCAACCTTGGATAAATTGGAGCAGTTTAATCTTGAACGCAAAGTAAATTGGGTCGCTGCCGTCGAACAAGCGGTCGAAGAGGGCATTTTTAATTCAGGCACGGCTAAAAAACTTTTAAGCTTTGCTACGCTCATTAAATCTCTTCGTGACGAAGTTGAAAAGTTAAAGCCTTCGCACATTCATCAATTGATTTTGGAAAAAACGGGTTATCTCGAAGAGCTAAAAAAACAGGATTCTCTCGAAGCCGAATCACGTATTAATAACTTAGGTGAGTTTCAAAACGCCATCATTCAATACGAAGAAGAGCGTGGGGATGAGGCAAGCCTTAAAGATTTTTTGGAAGAAATGGCTCTTGCAACCGACATGGATCGCGCTAATGAAGATGCTGACAGTGTTACGATGATGACGTTGCATATTTCTAAAGGCTTAGAGTTCCCTGTTGTGTTTGTGATAGGGATGGAAGAAGGGTTATTTCCATCACATCGTAGTGAAGAACTTATTGATGCGATGGAAGAGGAGCGCCGCCTAGCTTACGTTGGTATGACAAGAGCGCGCAAAAAACTTTATCTCTCATTTGCGCGCAATCGGCGGATGTGGGGCCAAGAAATGGCTAACCAACCGAGTCGTTTCATCAGCGAAATTCCCGATGAATTCTATAAAGCACCACCCAGTTTCTTAAAGCCAAGAACGAATTGGATGGATAATCAATCGCCTGAGAGTTTTCCGCGTTCACCTCGTGTGTCGGCGCTCATTCGCAAAGCCAAGCAATCACTTCCTGCGAAAGATTTTATTCAGGCCGTTCCTGACTACGAAGATTTTTCCGATGCCAACGGAAGCAATAGCAACTACCGCAAAGGTATGAAGGTAAGACATCCCACTTATGGAGTTGGATCGATTGTTTTTATTGAGGGTGAAGGCGAGAACGAAAAACTTTCGGTCATGTTCCCCAATCATCAAATAAAAAAATTCGTAAGTAAGTTTGCCCGTTTGGAGCGGGTTTAAGCTTACGTCGTCTGTTAAGCGCTCTGTGCCCCCTGAGAGGCAGAATTAGTGCGTTAAATGGTGGATTTAGGCAGGACAAACCGCTTCTTCCTTAGGAGCAGGTAATGCTTGACCTGTTTTGTATGAGCTTTCTAGTATAGAACTGGATGACTTTGGAGGAACAAATGAGAATTTCACTTTTAATTTTGGTTTTTCTTGCTCTTGGCTGCGCTAAGCAAACGTCTGACGGTGGATTTTTGAATCCTGAGAATCAACCCCCATCTCCCCGAAAATTAAGCTACACCGAAGGGACATTTTATAAAAAAGATTCCAATAGTTGCACGGCAAAGCTTGATGGTAATAGCACGCGCTTGTCAGCAGCATTTAGTGATTGCGGAATTCCCGACGGGGTCTATGAGTGCAACGGTGCTGAATTTCCCGCTTGTAAAAACATGCGCGACCCGAGCGACGGCCTGGTTGTAACTTCTGCTAGTTCTTTTTCTGTTTACCGCGGAAGTACCACTTACATCTTTTACAGATAATCAACTTGGCGCCCAAGGGGTGTCTAAGTTATTTAGCTCCAACAATGAAATCGCCGAAGTCATAGTAGTCATCATAAGGTCGACAATCGTTGGGGTACGTCGTTGGCGGCAAGCTGGGGTTACGTTTAGAGCATTGGCCATCCCAAGTATGATTGGTTTGAATTGATGTCCAATCATATTGGGGCGTGTTCACATTGCTATGACTTATGCGGAGACTGCCATCGACCCAAAGCTTGATGACGCCGTCTTTCGAAGTCGGATTGAGGCTGCGTTTAAAGTAAACTTCAACTCGGTGCCATTTTCCTTCTAACACCGGTGATTTGTCGACGTTCGGTAAAAATACCATAGAGATTGAATCGGCACATTCGCCATAAATGTTATCGACGTGACAGTTATTAACGTAACCACCTTGAAGGAAAAAATTTAAAACGCGTTGTCCCTTATCTTTTCCATAGTAATGAGATCCCCAAGCTCCTCCAGCAGAGTTCGGAATAGATGAAATATAGAAAACCAATTTATTAGCGCCATTATCATAGCCGCCAAAGGGATCGCTGGGCCTAAAAGTATAGGCGTAATAAACTTCGCCCTTAACCGGATGAACACAATCTACCGTTGAACCACCCTCGGAAGTGCCAGCATATTTGATGTTTCTCATAAACCCAGAAGGCGAGCTTGGTTCACTGGGATCATTCATAAGTAAGCTACCACCTGGATAGTAAGCATTGCAGCCGTTTCCTGCACGAGTCGTAAAATCGTGGTGCAGAATTTGTTTAAACCCGGCAGGCATATTGGGAGTTAAAGGATTAGAAGAAGTGGGTGGTTGCGGCTCTGGTTGTGGCGTTGGCGTGGGTGGATTTTCGTTCGTGTTGGGATTGTCGGTTGTTGAGCTTAAATTGCCGTTAGGTGTGATGGGTGAAAAGTTTCCCGAGCAGTTTTGAAAAAATATCGCTGCTAGGATTGAAGTTAAACTCAATAGAATCCATTTAAAATACCGTGCCCCAACCATTTTTTCCCCCAAGAAACCTTATATTTATATTAGACCATAGAATGTGGTTTTTTAGATCTTCAATTTGGCATTCAATTTCTCAATTTGATACAGCGTACTTAAGCCGGACTTTTTCTAAATCTGTTTACATCGCTGTTCCCTTCGAGAATAATCTACCGCATGCGCGTTTTCCTAGCGATAGTTATCACTATCCTTGCAAGTTGCTGGTTCTATGTTTGGTATAGCTTCGTGTATTTGTCAGATCTATATACTTTCGCTCATATCGGTAGTACGGTTTTTTTACTCGCAACTTTTATTTTGCAGATCATGCGCTGGACCCACAGATCCTTTTTCGAGACCCATCCACGACTTTTATTTTTTACTTACTTTATGTTGGGGCTCATGTCGCATTTGTTTTGTGCGGCTATTCCTAAAGATATTTTTATTCTCATTGTTAGTTCACTTACTAACGAAGAGATAGGTAGCATCAATGGTATCGTCTTCATTTTGAGTTTAGCCGCTAATATTTGGGGAGTAAAAACTGCCCTGGCGGGACCAATTATCCGCGATGTAAAAGTCCCACTTGCGAATTGGCCAAAATCCCTTACGGATTTTCGTCTGCTGCAAATCAGTGACCTGCATATCGGGCCGATGATCGGAGTTAATGAAGTTAGAGCGATGGTGCAAAAAGTGATGAACGCGAATCCACAGCTTATTGTCATCACGGGTGATATCGCCGATGCCGTTCCTCACGAAGTTCCTGAAGCGCTTGCAGAGCTAAAGAAATTAACCGCACCTTGTGGTGTGTTTTACGTAAGTGGTAATCACGAAATCTACGCGGGTCTTCAACTTTGGCATGAGGCGATTCGAAATTTAGGATTTCGTGTCTTGATGAATGAAGGAGAGTTCATCACCTACAAATCTGAAAGAATTTTTATTGCTGGTGTTCCTGATTTTAGTTTAAAAAGATTTGCCCAGACGGGCTCACAGCCCAAGGTCGCCATTGCCCCAGCAAAAAATTTCGTAGGTCCAAAGATCTTATTGGCACATCAACCGAAAAGTTGTTTTGAGGCGGCGGAAGCGGGTTTTGATTTGATGTTAAGTGGTCACACGCATTGGGGGCAGTTTTTTCCGTTTAGTTTGGTCGTTGGTTTTTTTAATCCCTATCACAAAGGATTAAATCGTCATCAAAACATGTGGGTTTATGTCAATGCCGGCACCGGTTTTTGGGGGCCGCCCGTTCGTCTTTGGGTTCCCTCTGAGATTACATTGATTCGGCCTCAGTCGGTTTGAGATTGAAGTTTAAAAGAGAACCTCTTTAAGCCATCGCTTATTAAAATTCGTGATCTCTTCCCCTTTAATCCAGCTAAGAAATTTAGCTTTTGGCGCAAACCTTACCTTCACACCTAATTGTTCGAGTTTTTGCAATTGCGAATAACGTTGGCGAATTTGCGATTCCTCACAGGACATAAAATAAATATTTTGCAGAGATCCGCCAGACGCTAAAGAAGCAGAAACCTTCTGTAGAAAAAGTTCGAAAAAGTGATTCATAAAGAGTTTGATCGGCCCATAAAGAGGAATGTCTAAATTTTTACGAAAGTATTCGACTTCGGAGATGTCAGAATTAGCAGTCCAAGCATTAGTGAGCTCGCCGGTAAAATGGCGGGATAATGGACCGGTCCGCAAGTTTTATGAAAAGCAAATTCTGGCTGAACTTCTTGCTCAGTCAGATCCTGGTAGTGGCCTCTTTGAATTTTTAACGGCGGAATTGTCGGAATCATCTTTAAAGAGGCTAGAGCAAAAATCACGAAGTTTATTTTTGGAGTTCAAAAATCTTTCGGCCTTCGATGCAACTTTGCCAAAGGAAGAAACAAAAAGTGTGGCATTCATGCTGTTGTTAAGGCCATGGATTTTTAGTTTGTTTTCAAAACAAAAATAACATTGGCGGATCAGCGCCGCGAAATCTCTTCCCACTCAGGCAAGTATTGGTCAATGTCATTGGGTTCTTCGTGCAAGCGTTCATCGGGATTAATATAGTCGCCGTTGCGCGCATCCCAGCCGCGATAAGAGCGAGAACCCTCGCCGACGGAAGTTTCAAAGTTAGGGACCAGACCGACTTTTCCGCCACCGCCAGGAATATCCAAACAAAGATTCGGCATTGCCAGGCCTGATAGTCTGCCCCAAAGCTCGCGCTGAATAGCCATAGATTCTTCGACAGAAGTGCGCAAATGATCGGTTCCCATCGAGGGATCTGCCTGAAACATATAATAAGGTTTAACTCGCAGATATAAAAGTCGTCGCGCTAGAGCTTGTACGATTGCTGGGTGATTGTTCACGCCGTTTAATAAAACCATCTGATTGAAAACGGGAATGCCATGATCAACTAAAGTACGCAGGCCCTCGGCCGCTTCGGCAGTCAATTCCTTAGGATGATTAAAGTGTGACATGATGAAAACCGGCGCGTACTCGCGAAGACCTGCAGCAAGTTCCTTAGTTATTCGCATGGGCGCCACAACAGGCATGCGCGTGCCAATTCGAATGATTTCGACATGATCAATTTTACGCAGATCACGCAAAACCTTAAGGATGCGCTCATCAGAAAGTGTTAGGGGATCGCCACCAGATAAAATCACCTCGCGAATTTTACGAGTTTTCGCAATGTAGTTGAGAGCTTCGCTATATTCGCTTTCACTGGCAAAGGCTTGTTCTTGGCCAGTAAAATGTTTGCGGGTGCAAAAGCGGCAATAAACGCTACAAATATCTGTCACTAAAAACAAAACTCGGTCGGGATAGCGATGAATGATTCGAGGAGCAGGGTTATGCGCTTTTTCAGCGAGGGGATCTAGCATTTGCTGGCGGCCCTCGCGGTATTCCAACACATTGGGAACCAATATTTTACGAATAGGGCTGCTGTCTTTGGCGATTTGAGCGTAGTAGGGAGTGACTTGGATTTTAAAACTCTCGCCATTTTGTGCGAAAAATTGCTGCTCATTTGCCGTTAAATCGAAAGAGGAAAGAAATTGTTCGGGGGTTTTCAGCGAGTGTTTGAATTGCCATTTCCAATTAAACCACTCATCGCGTGCGATGCTTTCGGGAACTTTAATGGACTCAAATTTTAACGGCATTTTTTAAATCTCTTATTTTTGATTTGGAGTAATACAGCCGCCACAAATCGTCAATTTGTCATGAGTCAGCCTGTAAACAAAATACACGAAGCTAAGTTACTGATTTAGAGGGATATTTTTAATCACGCATTTTCCAACGATTTTGGAATCTGACACCTGTCAATAAACTAGACGCTGGCATACACACCAAAAACTAAGTGATTTCAAATGGTTAGTTTTTTGGGCTTTTGGAACCAATCTTGGAATATAGGAAGATGAAATAGAACTTTTATTTTTTTAGGAGGTATCTATATGAAAAACGTAACCACTCAAAAGGTGAATAGACCACTGCTTCTTTTATTGTTTGCAGTGCTAGGACTTAATACCTCCTATCAGATGACGGTATCGACAGTAAGTATGTCGTCTTTTGATAAAGTTCGAAGAGATGAGCAGGCACCAAATGTGACTATGGAGCAAACTAGTATTTGGAAAGGTGACGTCGAAATACCAGTGCTGCTTCTTAAGAAGAAGGTACGCACTAGAAATGGCGAAGAGACAAAAGTCTACGCTCGTTATTCGGAAAAAGAATTCTATCAAGCTGCAAAATTGAAAAAAGTGGACTCTGACAACAACGAAACTGAAGTTTGTGAAGATTGTTGGGTTAACGGTCAAGACGTTGAAGTCGGTGTAGGAATCGAGTCAGAAGTTTTGAATCATGCCACCTGGATGAACAGCTTGGATCTTGCAAAAAATATCGAAAAAGGAGTGGACGGACTAGCAGGCAAATTGCGTCGCGAACGCTCTAAAAAGAAATTCGATGCTGATCACACACCTGCTCGTACTGCTCAGGAACTAGAGCTGCAGAAAAAAATCTTCGATTGCGAATGGCCAGAAGGCACAACTCAAGAATCTAAAGACGTTGTCCCATTAAAGGGTGACGACAAACTTGAATGCGCCCGTAAACGTATCGCTTATCTTTCTGATCGCTTTGATCAAAAAGATCAGTTCGGTCGTAAAATTAACAAAGAGTTGATCAATAGATTTAAAAAGATGACTGACGCTCATTTGAGCCGCTGTCTTTCAAATCCAAAAATTCGTGAAGAAAGCAATTGCTTACAACTAGCTGAAGAAATTCGCGACGAGTTACTTGGTAGCGGTGAAGAATCTATCCACCGATTAGGACATGATCTTGAACTTAAAATCGTTAACGGTTTTTCTAATATCGAATCTAGCAAGGTGATGCAGCGATTAGGTCAACTACAAGGCTGTATGACTTCCAGTGAAACATTGGCGGTTCGCTCAGGAAATTTTATGACAATGCAGTCTTGTCAAAACCAACTTAACCAGCTTCACCAATATTACGAAGCCTCTCAACTTCGCCGTCAGCAGTACTTAAGTCAAATGTCGATGGATCCTGAAATGGGCTTCAATGCTCTTGCGGGTATTAATCAAGATTCTCTTTTAAATAGTCGTATTGAAGAAGCATTCCTGCGCGCAGCTAATCCGCGGGGATATAACAGCATGAGAATGGGCGGAATGAATCCGCTAATGATGCGTGGAATGAACCCGCTAATGATGCGTGGAATGAACCCGATGATGATGAACGGTTACAACCCATTGATGATGCAAAGAATGGGTATGCCAATGCCTTATGGCTATCAGTCTCAGCTTTTTAATCCTATGATGATGAATCGCCCACTAATGTATCCTGGTACTCCCGGTATCGTTCCTGGGATGCCTTACCCCGGTCAGCCATTGCTTGGCGGTTACATTAACGGTGGTCTTGCGATAAATGGCGGTTTAGGATTCAACAGTGGTATTCTTCCTGGTGGAACACTTGGTTACGGCAATCCTTACTTCAATGGACCTGGTTCACTTTACGGTGGTGTCATGAGACAGGCGCCAGTTTATCCTTACCAAAATTTCCAACAACCATTTGTTGGTGGTGGATTTAATTTCGGTATTCGTTAATTAATTTTCTTGAGAAGGCGGCTCAGTTTTTTTGCCGCCTTTTATCGTTGTACCAATTCCCTGCAAAAGTTTTCCAGTGCCTTCCACAGTTCCTTCCACTGTACCTTTTAAAACTCTGCCAGTTTGGCGAACGGTATCGAGACCAAGCTCTTTGAGTTTGTTACCAAAATGTTCGATGTTTTTATCAATTTTAAATTGCAAACCAATAATTCCTTGAAAATAGGCTTGGTAGGAATAGCCAGCGCGAACTTCGAAACGTAAATCAAGTTTTTCGTGAACATTGCGAGTGATGCCGCCGCCGAGGCCATAGGTAAATGTATGGCCGGTATTATCGGGCATGATGGTATTTTGAATGCCAATAAAACCGCGAGCAAACGGTGACCATGAAGAAGGAAAATGCACAAACTGAAAACGCGCCGAAATTTCTCCGATGTACTGCGTTTCGGCTTCTTTACCACCAGCCCCGAACCCGAGATCCCAGTACTGTTGGCAGTTTGGATTTTCAATCTTAAAGCAAGAACCACCGTTAAGACCAAAGTTAATGCCTAACCAGTAGAGACCGGTTTTCATTGCCATCGAACCAATTTCAAAACCGTAATCTTTCTTCTGCGGAACATAGGGGAGGTCATAGTAATAATAATTGGAAACCGTGCTATTGGCTTCTTGAGCGTCACGGGTAGAAGCGGGGAGCGCTAACAAGATGAGCGCTGCAAAAACAAAAAAAAACCTCAGAGGACCGAAATCCCCTGAGGCTCGCTGCCACTGTTTCCTATTCTTAAAAATGTTTTCAAAGATGCAAATCACGCTGTAGTCTAGTTGTCATCAAAAGCTGATGGCAGCTTTAGTCGTCATACCAAATCCCATTTCTTTGGGATAATTATTTGCTCCGCCAGCAAAAGCGTTGCCCGGTAAAAGAAAGCCTATTTCATTTAACCAGACTAGTTTTTCACTAGCTTTATATTTTAAATTCAAATCTATTTCATAACCAAGATCAAGTCCCGAATTAGCAACTGGCTCGGCATTGAGACGTGCCCAAACAAAACGAAGGCCTAAGTCCAAATTCGATTTCCAGTGGTAATCGACCTGTGGAACAAAATATATCATATTGCTAATGGATTCTTCGTCAGCAAAGTTAGAGGCTAAAGATACGGTGCTATTGTTATTGGTGCGACCAAGTGAGGTTCGCAAAAGGTTGTAAGAGCCAACTACGTAATTGCCAAGTAAGAACCCGATATTATAGTTGCGATCAAAAATGAAACCTTCGTACTTGTCGTTAGTGGCAGGGTCATCACCGCTCGCATAACCGGCCTTAATCGAGTAGGCCCACAAAGAGTTGGCGGGAGCGTATTCAATTTCAGTAGCGACACCAAATCCACTTAAGGCAACATCATTGCTGCCAACTTTTACGCCGGTCTCACCGGTATTAGTTGCAGCTTCAAAACCAATTTTCAAAGCTTCAAATTTTCGTTGATAAAACAAATTCAAACGTTGGCCGTTAAAAGCTTCTTGTAATGCTCCACCAGCACCACCAAAGCCATCTGTACCAGCAGGAGCATCATTGCCGCTGGTGGCGACTCTTGATTCGTAAATAATTCCGAAGCGTATGTCAGTCTCGGGATTTAAATAATCAACTTGAAAAATGAAGTCATTAATATCGTCGCCAGTATTGAGGTTACCTTCGTTCACCTTCGCGAAAATTGGTGTGAAGTTAAAGTTTCCGGTCGACATTTTGTAAGCTAGCATGTCGCGGCTGTCGTACCAATGGTCAAAAAGCCCACTGCCATCGTTGTGAGAAATTCCCAAACCAAAATGAAAAAATTTGCGACCGACAATGAGCTGACCGTACTCAGAAATAGCCGTCAAATAAAGTTCTGAAATTCTAATTTGTTCGGCGGCTTGATGCTGGGCGAGACTATTGGAATCACGTTCACTAGTGCTGGTTCCGACAGCGCCCGTGCGCGGACCTTGGCCAAAAAACTGACCCATCTGTGAATTGGCAAAGCGGGCATTGCTGTTGTTGAAAAAATCTAAACGCGAATAAATGATTAAACCATCACTGGCAATAATCTTTGGTTTTAAATGGAGGTGGTTTAAAATATAAGAAGTATCGCGATGGCCAGTATCCATTTCGGCGTTATCGAGTTGCACACCTTCAATGCGATATCCTCCGGTCCAATCTAAAACCATAGCCGAAGCATTGGCAGAACAAATCAATAAGTAAGTAAATAACAACTTCTTCATAAATCTTTTCCGATCTATTCAGTTTCTAAAACACCAAGAATTTCGTTTTCGCGAAGAATAATGAATTCTTGACCATCAATTTTGATTTCATTGCCGGAGTATTTGCTGAACAAAACCTTATTTCCGACTTTTACAGAGGTCGGTTGAATTTTACCTTTTTTTGTTTTGCTGCCAGGACCAACTCCAACCACAGTTCCTTCGTTGGGGGCTTCGCCGACCGAATCGGGAATAAACAAACCGCCAGAGGTTTGTTTAGAGAATTCATTTCGTTGAATCAAAACGCGGTCATTTATCGGTTGAAAGGAAGTTTTAGCGGGTTTACCAGGAGACGGTTTTTTTGTCTCGTTTTTTGGCTTCGCCTTAACTGCGGTTTTGGTTTTAACTGGGGCTTTTGCTTTTACACTTGGTTTCTTTTTGGTCTTTGCCTGAACTTTTTTACTCTTTGCCACGTTTATTCAGCTCCTCGCTCAAATACTTTTTATAGAGAATTTCCCACTCGGGACTACCTTCAACAACATTGCGTTTTAAAGTTTTGAGTTTGTCGCGGACCCTTTGATCGACATCACCCATCTCTTTGACGAACGCAACGATCGCCTTTTTGGCTAATCTTAATGCAAGATCATCGTCGCTGTAGTCAACAAGATCGTCATTCCAAATTCCGTCGATGATGACGTGGGCCAAATGTGACT